>SVKG01000043.1 GCA_015068565.1 Oscillospiraceae bacterium
TTCAAGCACCTGTGAAAGCAAGGCGGAAATTGCATCAATATCTTTTTTATTCGCTCTGCGAATAAGCATTGTTATCTTCCTTTCTGAATATATTGCAAATTCATTATATCATAGTCATAATATGAGCGATGCCGTATATCATAACTGCATTGACTACCGTAAACAAAGGCACAAGAACACGGAATTTCTTTTTGGAAGTTTTATGGTTAAACATCACCATTCCAAACATAGCACCGATACCGCCCAAGAAAAACGCAAATGACAAAAGCGTTGCCTCGCGGATACGTCTGCCACCTCTACGGGCACGGGATTTATCGTATCCGTAAATAAGCAAAACAAAGGCGTTCCATATCAAAAGCATATACACCCATCTGTCCATTTGCCTATTCCCCCTTTTATCAATAACAACTTTCAAATATTTTTCTGATGTTATCGTAGTCAAGTTCAATATAACTTCTTATTGTTCTTGTCTTTCCAAAAGTACAAAGGTCGGCAAGACGGTCTATACAACTTTTTTCTATACCGAATTCCCTTAAAGTCAAAGGCATACCGATATGAGCAAAGAATTTTTCCATCTCTTCAATGCCGAGCAGTGCTGCCTTGCCGTCATCAGGCTCGTCCACTCCCCACACGCCTCTTGAAAACTGTGCAAAGCGCGGGATATTCTCTTTATACACAAATCTTGCCCACGCGGGGAACAAAACCGCAAGACCGGCACCGTGAGCGATATGGTCATACTCGCCGCTTAACGCGTGTTCAAGTTGATGCACTGCCAGTTTATTTTCTCTGCCGCAACCTGTCAGGTCGTTATGGGAAAGGCTTGATGCCCACATTATAGCCGCACGGGCGTCATAGTCCGTGGGGTCTGTCATAACCTTACGCGCAGCAGAAGCCACAGAACGCAGAATACTTTCGGCAATTGAATCTGTAACAGGCGTGGGAGGACAGGGAATAAAATACCGCTCCATAGTGTGTGCCATAATATCCACAACTCCGCAAGCCGTCTGGTATTTACTTACTGTATAGGTGAGTTCGGGATTACAGATTGCAAAAAGGCATCTGTTAAACTCTGTATTGAAGCCGCGTTTCATATTAAGTTCCATATTGGTAAGAACGGCAGACCCGCTCATCTCACTGCCTACGGCAGAATGAGTGAGTATACATCCGACGGGAAGTGCTTTGTCGGCAATCTTTTTGCCCGTCGGAAAATCCCACACATCACCGTCGTACACAGCACCGACTGCCGTGGCTTTGGCAGAATCTATTGTACTACCCCCGCCCACCGCGAGGATAAGTTCAACTTTATTCTCTTTGGCTTTTTCAATGGCGCGGCGCACAAAAGATACCTTTGGGTTAGGTTCTACCCCGCCGAAATCCACAATATCAATATCATACTCTTTCAAAGAGGCGACAACCGTATCGTACAGTCCGCTTTTTTTAATACTGTCTTTACCGTATTGGAGCATAACCGTCTTGAATCCGTAGTCGCTTATGATTTTGCCTACTTGTTTTTCTTTGCCCTTACCAAAGAAAACTCTGGTGGGAGCATAATATACAAAATCCTGCATGTATCTCTCTCCTTTTAAACGTTTGTTACATAGTTTATTAAATCTTTTATTTGTGCTCTGTCGGTGAAATCTCCGTCTGCATCACAGAGTTGTATCAAAAGTTTTTCCATATCAGTCGGGTCTTTCTTGGCAGACATGATTTTTTTGAGAGTTTTAAGCGCCCCCCTATGTACAACAGAAAGTTCGTCAAGTATCATCTTACCCGTGAAGTTAAACAACTTTACAAACTCCGGTACGCCTTGCCTGAAATTTTTTTCAACAACAAGTTTATCATAATACCCACGGCAATCCAGGGGAGTTATGCCGGTGGTATATATGGCAATCTTTTTATCTTTTAAAGCATCAATATTTTTCGTGATAAGGTGAACTCCGTTGATTACCTCTGCATACAAACCGCCGCCGTATATTATTGTATCGTATTTTTGAAGGTCGGCGACAGTGATGTCTTTGGCATCAAACACATCACAGTTAAGTTCCTCACTTATCCACTGGGCATAAGTTTTGGTTGAGCCGTATTTTGTTTTGTAAATAACAACTGCTTTCATTAAAAACACCTCACAAATATAATAACATAAAACAAATGCAATTCCAAGATAAAAATCACATTATTTCAATTATCAATATATGCAGAAAATGTTTACACATATAGCAAAAACGGAAATTTTGGTTGATGCCAAAACCTCCGTTTTACTTATTTGATTTATAAAATCTGATGTTTTCAAATCTGTATTTTTGCAAGACCTGCCTCGGAGGTTTCTTTATATGATCTGTGCATATCGAGGCCGGTTTCTTTCATGGTTTGTATAACTTTATCAAGAGAAATCTTTCGGGTGCTCCACAAAAGACTTGCCAAATTTACCGCGTTTATTGCACGCATGGCGGCAACGGCGTTCCGCTCAATACACGGAATCTGCACAAGTCCGCAAATAGGGTCACAGGTAAGGCCGAGATGATGCTCTATGGCAATCTCTGCTGCATATTCTATTTTATCAATTGAAAGACCGAAAAGTTCGCCCAATGCTGCCGCCGCCATGGCACAGGCACTTCCTACCTCTGCCTGGCATCCGCATTCCGCACCTGAGATTGATGCATTGGTTTTTATTAAATTACCGATTATTCCCGCCGTCATAAGCGCATGTTCAACCTGCTCATCACTGAAATTATTCTTCTGCTGTTCATAATACAACACTGCGGGTACAATACCTGCCGCACCGCAAGTGGGGGCAGTAACAATTCTCTCGCCCGAGGCGTTTTGCTCTCCTACTGCAAAGGCATAGGCACAGACCATTCTGTTCTCTCTTGTTTCGGCAGTTTCATCAATATGCTGACTGTCAAACAGGTATTTTGCTTTTTTCTGAACTTCGAGTCCACCGGGAAGTATGCCGCTATCTGCCAGACCTTTTTTGATGGAGGTCTTCATCGTGTCCCAAATTTTTTGCATATACTGTGGGAATTCATCGTTTTCTGTTTCAACGGCATATTCCCAGAGGCGAATGTCTTTTTCCCTGCAATAGTCAGTTATCTCTTGAAATTTATCAAGACGGTATATTCTGTCCGGCTTTTTAAAAACAGCATTTTCAAAAACAATACTGCCTCCGCCTATACTTAAAGCCTTTATACGGTCGATTTCCACACCGTCTTTATAAGCAATAAGTTCCATCGTATTGGGATGCGGCAGGTTGCTTTCATCACAATCAAACTCTATGCTGCACTCAAAGGGCAACATAGTCTTTGTAATTACTGTATCCGTTCCATGGCCCTTGCCTGTTTTTGCCAATGAACCAAAGAGGATTGCACCAAATCTATCCGCTTCGGGGTTTTTTGCTTTAAAAAGCATACATGCCTTTTCGGGACCAATTGTATGGGAACTCGACGGACCTCTGCCGATTTTATAAAGTTCGGTCATAGACTCCATACCCTGCTCATTATCCGGTTTGTTTGTTTTATCTATATTCAAGTCGTTCACGCCTTTCACCTCTTGATTGTTTTTGCGGTTATTATTTGCAGAATTTTTCTATGTAATCATTGATGGCTTTATCAATTATTTTAAGTGATGTTTCATGACCGCTCACTTCGTTAACGGCAGTTTCTTTATTTTCCAGATTTTTATACACGCTGAAAAAGTGACTCATCTCATCAAAAACATGTGCCGGTAGTTCACTGATATCCCTATACATATTATAGTTAGGGTCGTTGAATGGAATGGCGATTATCTTTTCGTCATTACGGCCGTTATCTATCATAGAAATTACACCGATCGGATATGCACGGACAAGTGTCATAGGCTCAATCTGCTCTGAACAAAGCAAAAGCACATCCAGCGGGTCATTATCCTCACCGTAAGTACGGGGAATAAATCCGTAGTTTGCCGGATAATGAGTGGATGTGTGCAGAATTCTGTCCAGCACAAGATAGCCGGTTTCTTTATCCAGTTCATATTTTTTCTTACTGCCTTTTGAAATTTCTATAACACAAATAAAATCCTCTGAATTTATCCTCTTCGGTGAAATATCGTGCCATATATTAGACATATCAGCATCTCCTCTTGTATTTGATTTTTGAAGAATTAAAATCCGTATATATATTATATCACCCCTGATTCAAAAAGACAATTAAAATATTAAAATTATTGATTTAATTATATAAAACCACAATTTTCGTCACCACAAACAATTATCACCACAAATATATAGACAAATTACATTTTTTTTGATAAAATATATGGCGAAAATGTAGAAAGTGGGGCAAGGCGATGAGCAACAGATTTTTAAACAAAGATTCTATCAAGAAAATACTGATAATCCTGCTGGCAGACATACTGGTGGGGTTTGCGATTTCTTGCTATATACCAAACAAAATAGTAAGTGGCGGAGTATCAGGTATTGCAAACATTTTGTACCACACAAACGGACTCAGTGCTGCTTTGACTATGACTGTTATAAATCTTTTATTTGCTTTGCTTTCCTTAAAAAAACTTAAACTCAAATTCTTGCTGCCATCCTTTATCAATGCTGCAATAATAGGTGGTGTGTCTGACTTTTTTATGGCCTACACTCCTACCCTTACAACAAATCCCCTTCTGGCTGCCATATTCGGCGGTGTGCTCTACGGGTTAGGTCTTGCTATTTGCTTTACTCAGGGCGTTTCAACAGGCGGTACAGACATATTAAGCAGGTTTTTTCAGGCGCTTAAACCCAACATAAAAATCGGCAAGGTGCTTTTGGCGGTTGATGCTTTTATTATTATCGCTTCCCTTATAACATTCAAGCAGGTTGACCTTGCTCTTTACGGAATTATTGCTCTGTTTATTTCTACATACACGCTTGACTGGTTTATTGCAAAACTCAATATCTCAAAACTTGCATTTATAGTTACCGACAAAGGTGAAGAGGTTGCAAGATTCCTGACCGCAACATCTCCCAGAGGCGTTACCATTATAGACGCCAAGGGCGGCTACACCATGAACGACAAAAAACTTTTAATTTGTGCACTGAAATCAAACGAGATGACAGAATTTCAACGGAAGATTCTTGAAATTGACAGTTTGTCTTTCATAATCTTTTCCGAATCCCAACAGATAATAGGAAACGGTTTCAGGCTGTACTTCTGATTTTTTAAAATGTCAAGATTTTTTACCTGTGCCGCAACACCTTATCTGCTCACTTGTTTGTTTTTTGATACCGAATATTTCGACCTTTATCTGTTTGCAATAACAGCGCTGCTCATTACAAGACTTATACTGAAAAAATCTGCGATAATTCCTGTTATGACTATTATTTTCAGTATTATGGCGATGGTTCCCTGTCAAAATGTTTACAACATACAAGCCAAAAGTTTTTATTCCCTGATTGAAGAGCCCGTCACCCTTGAATGTGTTGTTTGCGATATGCCCTCTTTTTCAAACGGAAAAGCAACATACACCGTAAAAATGCTGTCTGCCATACATAAAGGCGAAGTGTACTCTCTTGACGGTAAAGCAACAGTCTACTGTTACAGTGACAGTGACGATTCATTGGTAGCCTACGGCGATGTATTGGAATTTAAAACAAAACTTACTCTGCCCGACGAGGACGGACTTTTTAATTACCGCAGATATCTGCTTGGACAGAAGATCTCCGTTATATGCCAAACACGGGATTTTGCCATTACAAACAAGGGCAAATACGACAAACTTAATCCGCTGCTGATCGGCATCTACTCTCTGCGGGAGTATCTTTGTAAAAAATGCGACAGGTTCTTTTCTGCCGATGTATCGGCATTTGTGAAAGCGGTTTTGCTCGGCGAAGCCTCTATGCTTCCCTCTGACATCAAAAACGATATAACACGCTCGGGAATATCACATATAATCTCCGTTTCAGGACTTCATCTGTCGCTGATTATGGTTATATTGAACTTCTTTTTCGCGGCTGTCGGATTTAAAAAATACAAATGCAGTATCATCATTATACCTGTTTTAAATATTTTATGCGGTGTGTTTGCGGCAATCATCACAGGTCTTTCACCATCAGTAAGCCGTGCCGCTTTAATGCTTGTCATATCTAACATATCTTTTTTATTACAAAGGGAGAAAGACTCTGTAAACTCCCTATCTTTTGCAGTATTGATACTGCTTATCATAAACCCGTTTGCATTATACGATGTTCGCCTTATTCTTTCGGCAACGGCTGTATTGGGAATAGTTTTGGTTGCGCCCAAAATCAACCCCGTTATCAGCCGTATTATAAAAAACACCCGCATAAGCAAACTCCTGTCAATAACTCTGGCAGCACAGATTTTATCATTACCGATTACGGTACTGTATTTTAACACGGTTTCTGTTGTGTCGGTAATAACAAACATGATAATAGTGCCTCTTATGTTCCCGTTCATGTTTTTGGGAGTTTTGTTTCTCGCCATACCTTTTAATTCTGTTTCACACTTCCTCTCAGGCGGGATGTGGCTGATAACACAGATTATCTTTAAAACCTCACATCTGTTTTCTGCACTGCCTTTTGCACAGGCGGAAGTCGATTTTAATACCTTTGCAAAGGTATCAGTTATGATTGTTGTTTTATTGACCGCAACAAGAATAATTGCAAAAGACAAAAGCACACCTAAAAGGTGTATTGCTCTTGCTCTGTCCTGCGCAGTGATGCTTACAATGTGTGTCAGATTACAAAAAGGCGTTACTATCACTCCCATAAACACGGGCAGAGGCGAATGCTCGTTGATACAGATTGAAAACAAAATAAATATTCTTGTAGACTGCGGCAACTCGGTCAATTACGAGTCCGGCTCCTCTGCGATAAAAAGATATCTTACAAAAGCCGGTATCGGCAAAGTTGATTACATAATACTTTCAACTCTGACGGAAATTAACACAGGTACTTTTGCTGCTCTTACAGACAAGGTAAAAACAGGTGTTGTAATCATACCTGAATATTTATCACAGGAAAACAACCACCTGGCAGAGAGAGTATTTAAAGCGGCATCCGATTGTGGTGCATCAGTTTTTATGATGGATAAGGACGATTCGTTTTCTCTTTGCGAAAATGCAAAAATAAATGTTCTCGCTCCCGACGGTGCGGTTTCGGGCTGCAACGGGGATATGGTTTTCCGCATTACCTACGGCGAGAGGTCTATTCTTTTTACAGGCAGCATAGATACATTTGAAAAGCAGTTACTCCTCCGCAACAGAAGCAATCTCAAAGCAGATATTATAAAACTTTCCGACGGCGGAGAGTATACCTGGGTTGACGATACATTTACAGATGCTGTAAGTCCACAGGTGGCGTTTGCTTTTACAGACGGCAGGGGCAATGACAGTCCGGCTTTTGTGAAAACAAAGGAATTATTGACTGAGAAAAACACAGGATTTTACTACGGTGATGCCGACGGGTTGCCCGAAATAAACATAAACAGCGACGGCAGGATAGAAGTTATTAAATGAGGTGCTGAATTTTGAAGAGTATAAAAGACCAGATTAAAGAAAAATCTTTAAAAGGTGCTTATCTCCTATATGGGGAAGAGGACTTCCTTAAAGATTATTATACAAACAGTATATCCGACCTTTGCACCTGCGACGGGCCCGTAGAATTTAACCTGCTTAAAATAAACAACGAGAAAATTGACAATGACAAAGTGGCGGAGTTTATGCTCTCGTTTCCGTTTATGGCGGAAAAGAAAGTGCTTATAATCAAAAACAGCGGTCTTTTTTCAAAGGCAAGTGAAAGCGACAAGAAATTCTGGACCGACACACTAAACTCCATGCCGGACTATGTTATAACCGTTTTTTGCGAGGACAGTGTTGACAAAAGAACTGCTCTTTTTAAGGCAATTTCTGCAAACCACACGGTAGAGGAATTCCCCTTATGCAAAGAGGGCGAACTTATAAACTGGTTTGCCAGATACCTTGGCAAATACGGAAAGTCTATGACAAAAGAGGATATCTGCTATGTAATAGAAAATGTGGGCAGAAGCATGTATTTATTAAAAAGCGAAGCCGACAAACTTATTGCATACTCTTTGGGCAAGGCGGATCTCATAAGCAGTGAAGCCGTCAAAAAAAGCGTTTGCAGAAGTCTTGAAGGCAAGGTGTTTGAACTGATAGACAACATAATAGGAGCCAGACGCCAAAAAGTGATGCAACAGATTGCAGACCTTAAAACGCTTAAAGAACAACCCATTATGGTGGTTGCACTTATATTCAGGCAGTTTTCCATACTGCGGAAAATCAAGATTTTACAAAACGACTTCTCCGTAGCGGAAATAAGTCAGAAAACCAAACTCCGTGATTTTATTGTTAAAAAGCACATATCACAACTGAAAAGTTTTACCATAGACGAACTTGAACGAGGGATTTTCCTTTGTAGTAAGGCAGACGAGGAAATTAAAGGCGGTCTTTGTGACCCGTGGCTTTCGGTGGAAAAACTCGCCGCAAGTCTTATAAATGCGGAGGGCTGATTGTGAACGAAAATCACTTATCCACTGCGGTTTGCCCTTTCTGTAAAAAATACATCTCCGTATCCGAACCCATCTACACCCACATAAATGCGGCTTATGATTCCGATGCCCTTAAACGCGTTATATCAGGTAATGCCAACAGGGTTAAATGCAATCTTTGCGGGGAGATGTTTTATTATGAGCACAACTGCGGTATTTACAATTACGAAAAGAATTATGCCATCTGCTGTATTTGTGACGGCACTCCCCCGCCGCAGTACAAAACCGCTTTGTTTAATATTCTCAAAAAGCAAAATATGAAATTACGTCAGGTGAACGAATTTATACACCTGATTGAAAAAGTCAGGATTTTTGAATTTAATCTTGACGACAGAGTGTTGGAAAATGTAAAATACAAATATATAGAGTGTACTCATAATATTCAAAAAAATGCAAAAATTATTCTTACCAACGCCGAAAGCAACGCGATGGTTTTTACAGTTTATGACGAATACGACAGAGAAACCGCCAGACATCGTGTAAACCTCGATGCATACTGGAAAGAGAGCATTCACCTTGCAGACGAAACAATAACCGGCTGTGTTACTCAATGGAGAAAAGTTGATATGGAGTGGGCAAAAGCACTTCATAAAAGTTGAGGAGAATGCATAGTGAAAAATGCCGTTATCGGTCAGTCGGGCGGTCCAACCGCAGCAATAAACGCTACCCTTGCAGGTGTTATCGAAGGATGCGCCGAATCAAAAAACATCAAAACTCTATATGGTGCCGTAAACGGTATTGAAGGGATTCTGGCGGAAAAACTCATTGACTTAACCGATATCAGCAAAGACTCAATTGAACTTTTAAAAACTACTCCCGGGGCTTATTTAGGGTCTTGCAGACGGCGTATTGCCGAGGATGAAATTGACCGCATATTTGCAGTTATGGAAAAATTCAACATAGGATATTTTTTCTATATAGGCGGCAACGATTCTATGGACACTGTATCAAAATTATCTGCCAAGTCACAGGCTTACGGCATAAAAGTTATAGGGATTCCAAAAACGGTGGACAACGATCTGTACGGTACAGACCACTGTCCGGGATTTGGCAGTGCAGCAAAGTTTGTTGCAACATCCGTAATGGAGATAGCAAGAGATTGCACCGGTTTTGATATGGAATCTGTTACGATAGTTGAAATAATGGGCAGAAATGCCGGGTGGCTGACTGCCGCATCTGCACTTGCCCGTTGCAACGGCAACACTGCTCCGGACCTTATTTATCTTCCGGAGAGGACTTTTAAAAAGGACAGGTTTCTGGCAGATGTACGTTCTGCAATTGAAAAGAAAAAAAGTATTGTTGCGGCAATCTCCGAGGGTATCCGAGACGAAGGCGGCAGGTATATCGCTGAGGAAACCTCTGATTTTAAAAATGATTCTTTCGGGCACAGTCAACTGGGCGGTGCCGGAAAGGTATTGGAGCAGTTTATAAAAAAAGAGTTGCGATGCAAAGCCAGAACCATTGAGTTGAGTCTGCTGCAAAGAAGTGCCGCTCATCTTTTATCAGAAACCGACCTGTTACTCTCTGTAAAAATCGGACGTTCTGCCGTTGAGGCGGCAGAGGGCGGGGCGACAGGTGTTATGATGTGTTTTAAGCACAAAGGCTACAATCCCTTTGTATGCCAAATTGAAACGGCTGATATCCACCAAATTGCAAATACTGAAAACAAAGTTCCGCACATATATATAAACAGAGAGGGTAACGGAGTGACCGATAAATTTATCGAGTATGCCACACCTCTTATAATGGGCAGTGTACCGGTACCTGTGAAAAACGG
>SVKG01000044.1 GCA_015068565.1 Oscillospiraceae bacterium
ATATCAAACAAAAATTAAAAGACGTTCGAAAGAACGTCTTTTTTGTTGTATAAGAAAACCACGCCGTTCCCTGAGATTTCGTCAAAATATATGGCGGTCACCGTAGAGTACGGCGTCCTCGACGTCCTGAATGAAAACATAATGAATACCATGAAAGGCACACGTAATTGCGGTGGAAAATCGCAAATGCAATAGTCCTGTTTTTGCACCAAAACCAATCACAGCAAAAACGGGCTATTGAAATCAACAAAGATACATTGTAAAATATAATCGTAGACTTATCTCTATGTCTATTTTATGCATGTGAATCAACGGATGTTGCGACTGCCTTTTTGCAGAGCCGACCCGAATATTCCGTCAGGTTTCCGTGGCGCCTTTGGGCGGGTGCGGATATCGCGTCCCCCTGATTGTGATATGGTCCGGATTCGGTTTTAAAAAGGATGTTCTCAGCTCTATTTTGTTTTACGCGCATTATCCGAATGTGGTTATTAAATGTAACGGCATAACTTTGTTGTACGCATTTTTACCAAAAACATTCGTTTATTACCTTTTAGAAAGGAAGTTTTAAATGAAAAGAATATTGTCACTTCTTTTGGCAGCAATGATGATTTTCAGTTGCATGTCATTGACATCTTTTGCCGAAGACCTGGACCCTGTTACTCCTGCTTTTGCCCTCTTTACAGGCACAGGCGTTACAGAGAGCCCCAATGCCACAGCTGGCACAAAGGTGATGCTCACAGTTCCCGGCGACGGCGCAGTATATTACAACAACGGCGTAGAAATCGCTACAACTCCCGGTCTTGCTGCCGGTACAGTTGCAGTAACTGTTAACCCCGGTATCAACAAATATACCGCAACAGCAGGCGGCTCTACATACGGTCCTGTTACTATTTACGGTTTCACCCCCGTTTACAACGGCGTTGGTGCAAACATTGGTAAGGGTGCAGGTACTAGCTCAATTATCAGTTCAGACTCTGTTTTGGTTGAAGCTAATCCCGAAGGTCTTACCAATCTTATCGATGAAAATCACACTTACGCATACCAGATAGGCAACACATCAGCCGTTACTCACAAGTTCTCATCCGGTATGAGAAGCAGAACCTACTATGCAGCAGCTTACGGCTTCTATGTTAACGGCACTCTTGCTGATGCAGTTACGGAAGAGAGACCTATCGACCCCCCACCCACAGATCCCGAGGCGCCCACCACAGAAATTGTTGAGGTTACTCCTGCTGAAAGTTTCAGAATTTACAACTCACAGGCAGGCGCTAACCCCTATCTTGCTGTATATGTTGGCCCCCAGAACCACCTCTACGTAAGAGGTTTTAAGAATGGTGTTCTCCAGACTGGCTTCGGCGAGGATACAGGTGTTGTAATCACACCTAACGTATGGCACGACCTCAGCGTTACAATTACCTGGAACATTGACACCATTGCCAGTGTTTATGTTGACGGCATTCTTGCTGCCAAGGTTATAACTAAGAACAAGACAGACAAAGACAATCTCTACCACTACACTCCAATGTGCGCAAGCGGTAAGGGTTATATCGGTGATGCTGTTTCAAGCCCCGTATTCTCATCCTTCCCCATTAAGACCGGCACAAGCAGTACAACAAAGTTTGGTGTTAGCAGAAACGATTATATTGATCTCCCCGCAGCAACAGTTACTGCAGAAGCAGATCAGAACACAGTAACCTTCTCTGCAAATATCCCCGAAGAACTTGCCGGTGCAGAAGCAAAGATTCTCGTTAACGGCGCAGTAGCAAACACAATGGCTAACGGAGAAAAGACTGTTATCCTCTCCAACACTGCTATTGAAAATGCAACTGTTACTGCTGCAATCGTAGATGCACAGGGTAATGTTCTCACAGGTCTTAAAGGTGAACCCCTCACCTCTGATCCCATCACAATGAACATCGCAGTTCAGGGTGTTGAACCTTTGATGAGCGATCTCGTTGCTTATGATACAGTTGGTGCAGGTTTTGAAGCATATCCTTACGCAGTTGCAGGTAACAAGGTGCTCGTAGTACCTCCTTCAGTTGTTAACTTCAACGAGTCAACAATGCACATCGCATACTTCAGCGGAGAGACAGATGTTACTGCTTCCGTAGTTGCAGGTCCCTTTGCAAACACAGTAGCAGTTCCCGTGGTTGCAGGCAGCAAATATATTACTGCAAAAGTTCTTGATACTGCAACAGGCACAGTTCTTGCTGATACAAACACAATTACTCTCTACGCTCAGGAACTCAGCGCAGGTACAGAGATTGATGCATTTACTGCAAAATCTTCTAACTTTACAAATGTTACAGAAACTCTTACAGCAGACCTTGAAAGCACAGATGCCGCAGTAAAGGCAAAGGCAGAGGCACTTCTTGCAGACGGACGTACTGTATATCAGACAAAAGCAACCGCGTCTAATGCTGGTGCGCAAATCAAAGGTTTTGTAACGAGCGCAGCAAAAGCAGCCGGAACATATACCTCTCCTGCTGACTATAAAGATACTCTTGAAATCTCTTACGATTTCTACCTTGACGAATCTTTTGCGGCAATAGAAGGCGCTGCAACCTTCAATATGTTTGGTTTCAACACAACAACCAGCGCTGCCATTAACTCTACTGCCGGTGTGGCTCGTAATGGTACTTATTACAGAGTAACAAAAGATGCAGAAACCGGAGAGATGAGTCTTTATGTTGGTGGTGTTGACACAGGTGTTAACGTTGAAACAGGCAAATGGTACAACGCAACATACTACCTTGATGCTCACGGCAACAGAGTAGATTTCTACCTTGATGGACTTCTCGTTTCAAAGGCAAACGTACACGGTAATAACGCAGTAAGAGACCTTGACAGTTATGTTGTATACCCCGTAGCACCCTTCTCCGGATCTACCGGTGGTTACAACAGCGCAGCATACTTCTCAAATGCAACATTCAATGCAGAAAGAGAGTATTCTTATGCTCCCACAATTTCTGCTGTTGCAGATGACGAGGCAAACACTCTTACCGTTACATTGAGAGACATCGACCCCGCAACTGCTACTGCATATATGTTCATGAACGGTGTTCTGTTCCCTCAGGCAATCCCCTTCACAGGCGAGACATTCGTACTTGAAGGCCTTACAGGATATGCCGATGTATATGTTGCAGTTCTTGGAGCAGACGGTACCGTTACAAAGGGCATCTTCAACGATGAACTCAAAACACTCACTTTCTCTTTGACAGATCCCGCAAGTGAAGATGTTATTACAAACGGTATGATTACCGATACCGGTGCAGTATTCGGTCTCCTTAAAAGAAATATTCCTGCCGAGTATCAGACAGCACCCATCAGCATTATCACAATCAATGCTGACGGCACAATCGCTGTAACACCTTACACCTTCGGCGAGGAAGAAGATTACAAACTCTTCAACATCGAAGGCGCAGGTATCAAGAAGGTATTTGTATGGAACCTCGGTGACCTCAAATCCCTTGACGAAGCGATAGTTGCTGAATAATCTTTAAGCGATACAGGTCGCAGATTAAAACAAACATTTCCCCCGCGGAGAAAAATCTCTGCGGGGGATTTTTTTGGATATCCCTTTTTATACAAACACGGCAAAGTCTTTGAAAAATGGACTATTGCAAAAAAACCGCGGTGATTGTAGAATAAAAATAGGCGAGAGTCGGCTTTGGCTCTTGTAATACATAATGAAAGGGACATTTTTATGAAGAAATTATTATCAGTTGCTTTAATGCTTATATTGGCACTGACTTGTTTTTCGCTTACTGCATTTGCTGCGGAGGATGCACAGGTTAAGTTGACTCTTGACGAAGGAATTGACAACCTTATTAACTATGACGTTTATCCTTTTGCAGAAGCAGAGAGTTATATTCTTTTTCTTGACGTTGAGGTTCCTGACGGTTGCACCGCAAGATATTACAGAAACGGCAAGATTATCCCCGAAAGTGATATAAAAACTGATTTTATCGAAGGCAGTATTGCTCTTAAAGTCAAGAGCGGAGACAACACATTCCAAGCGGCAGCGGTTGACGCCTCAGGTAAAGTTGTTGAGGGCTCACTTTCTAAACCCATCAAGATTTTCGGTGAAGATTACGAACCGTACAACATGTCTTTTACCGAGGGTATGCAGACAATTGCTGACGCAGACCTTATGACTCAGGCAACAGAGGGCAGTGGTCACCAAAAGGAACTCGCACGTCAACTTCTTGATTATAACGACGCCACCGGTGTCGCTGCAAGAACCGCAGTTAAGAGGTCTATAAGACAGAATATCGGTTGGAACTCTTACGCAAGAAGAATCCAAGGAGGAAGAACGGCTTCCGGATATTTCAAGGCCGATTATTTTGTAGACGGCGAAATCCAGAGTGACTCTCTGAGATTGGTAGTTGCTCTTGCTAAGCAGCCTTCCGATACTGTTGTAGGCGACCCCTTTATAATAGGTATCAACAAAGACAGAAGCATAGATGTTAACGGCATCTCCACAAGATTTGTGGGTGCCCCCAATGTGTGGAACAATGTTAAAGCAATTTTCCACGTTCACAGCAACAGCAGTGACGTATACATCAACGATGTACTCATTGCCAAGGGTCTGGACTTCCATACCGATATCGGTTATCTGTATGCGCTCTGTATTCACGGTTTGGCCATAGACCCTAACCTTTACTATAACGTTCCCGGAGGAGGTTATACAAAGAAAATAGGCGACCTGAATCTTGTTCAGGAAGCAATAAACAATATGGAAAATTCCAAAGGTCCCGCTGTTATGGCTGAATTTAACGGCACAACAACAACAGTTACCGTTAAAAAAGACGACCTTCTTAAAGGATTCAGAACAGACCTTATCGCAGGTGTAGTAACAAAAGACGGCAAGTTTTTTGTAAAAGAGTTTGACTGCAACCGTCTGTCAAAAACTCCTCTTACAGAAACTTTCGTTGTCGAAAACGAAGATGTCGACAGAGTTATAATATGGCGCAAATCCGATATGTCTGTAATGAAGCAGATCGGAAACCCCGTTTACTACCAACAATAAAAATTATTCAAAACCGGCCATTGAGGCGCACTTCCTTACGAAGTGCGCCTCGTCTGTTATATGCGGCATATTGGCAGAAGCGGGAAATTTTATGTAAATACCTATTGCAAGTAAAATAAAAATGCGATATACTATAATGTGGCAATATGTGTTGCAAACTATTTCAGAAAGGTTGATATACAGATGAAATTGTCAAAATACCTGGCACCCACATTGCGTGACGTTCCTGCCGAGGCGGAGATATCCAGCCATCAACTTATGCTCAGGGCAGGTCTTATGCGCAAACTGGCATCGGGGGTATATTCGTACCTGCCTTTGGGACTGAGGGCTTTAAAAAAAGTGGAGAATATCGTAAGAGCCGGTATGGACAGCCACGGCGCACAGGAACTTTTAATGAGCGCGTTGCTGCCTAAGGAGTATTATGAGCAATCGGGCAGATGGGAAGTCTTTGGCGAGGATATGTTCCGCCTTAAAGACAGGGGCAGCAGAGATTTCTGTTTAGGACCTACACACGAGGAGATTTTTACCGATACGGTTAAAAATAACATCCACTCCTATAAACAGTTGCCGGTAACACTTTACCAGATACAGACCAAATACCGCGACGAGCGCCGTCCCAGATTCGGCGTTATCCGCAGCCGTGAATTTATAATGAAAGATGCTTACAGTTTTGACCGCGACCAGGCAGGGCTTGACGCATCTTACGATAATATGTACAAAGCGTACTGTTCAATTTTTGACGCTATGGAACTGGACTACCTTGCGGTTGATGCAGACTCCGGTGCAATGGGCGGCAGCGGCTCACAGGAGTTTATGGTTAAATCCGATATTGGTGAAGATACCATTGCATACTGCACCTGCGGTTACTGTGCAAATGAGGAAAAGGCACAGTGTGTGGCGGGTACGCCCGATACCGCAGAGATGAAGGCGCTCAACAAAATCCACACACCCAACAGTCGTACCATTGACGAGTTAGTGGAAAGCCTTAACACCACGGCAAAATCGTTTGCCAAGACTTTAATCTACCGCGCAGACGACAAACTTGTTGCCGTTATGCTCCGCGGCGACAGAGAGGTTAACGAAACAAAACTCAAAAACCACCTCGGCGCGTTGGAACTTGAACTTGCATCTGCCGACGATGTTGTAAGGGTTACAGGTGCGCCCGTAGGCTTTGCAGGGCCTGTTGGATTAAAAGAAAAAATAACCGTTCTTGCCGACAACGAAGTGGCTGCTATGAAAAACTTTGTAATAGGCGCGAACGAAGGCGATTATCATTTTGAAAACGCCAACATCGGCAGAGATTTCGAGCCGGACTTTGTGGGCGATTTCAGAAATATAACCGAAGGCGATATCTGTCCCGTATGCGGCAAGGCAGAGATTAAAACCTGCCGCGGCATAGAGGTCGGACATATCTTTAAACTCGGCACAAAATATACCGAGGCGATGAATTGTACCGTACTTAACGAAAACGGCAAAGACCAGACTCTTATTATGGGTTGCTACGGTATAGGCGTTTCAAGATGTCTTGCGGCTATAATCGAACAGCATTCTGACGAAAACGGCATTGTATGGCCTATGAGTGTAGCGCCTTACCATGTTGCTGTTGTGCCCGTTAATGTTAAGGACGAAACACAGAGCAAGTTGGCAGAAGAGATTTATAATGAACTTATCTCCAAAGGTGTCGAAGCCGTTTTAGACGACCGTGACGAGCGTGTAGGCGTTAAGTTCAAGGATGCTGACCTTATCGGTTATCCTTTAAGAATAACCGTAGGCAAAAAAGCGGCAGAGGGCATAGTTGAGTACAAAGAGCGCAAGAGCGGCGATATGCAGGAGTTAACCGTAGACGATGCCGTTGCAAAAGTTTTAGATGCAGTTAGATAGAGAGGTATAGATTATGAGTGGTAAAATCAGAACAAGATTTGCTCCCAGCCCCACGGGTTATATGCATATCGGCAATTTAAGAACTGCCCTTTATGCATATCTTCTTACCAAGCACGAGGGCGGTGACTTTATACTCCGTATAGAGGATACCGACCAGGAAAGATACGTTGA
This sequence comes from Oscillospiraceae bacterium, assembly GCA_015068565.1. GTDB lineage: Bacteria > Bacillota > Clostridia > UMGS1810 > UMGS1810 > SIG455. The sequence continues at coordinate 7,085 of SVKG01000044.1, forward strand.
GGGTGCGGTTGACGTTATTTATAAAACTATGAAGGACACAGGTCTTATCCACGACGAAGGTCCCGATATCGGCGGAGACTATGGCCCGTATATACAGAGCGAACGCAGAGGGATGTATAAAGAATACGCCGAAAAACTCGTAGAACTCGGCGGCGCATACTATTGCTTCTGTGATAAATGCCGTCTTGACAAACTCAAAGAGGCACAGGCGGCCAAGGGCATTACTCCCAAGTACGACGGCTACTGCAAAGGCCTTTCCAAAGAGGAAATCAAAGAAAAACTCGACGCCGGTACACCCTATGTTATCCGCCAGAAGATTGACCCTCACGGCAAGACCACCTTCCACGACGAAATTTTTGGCGATATTACGGTTGAAAACGCCATTCTTGATGAGAATGTACTGTTAAAGTCCGACGGACTTCCCACATACAATTTTGCCAATGTGGTAGACGACCACCAGATGAATATTACCCACGTTATCCGCGGTAACGAGTATCTTTCAAGCACACCCAAGTATAATCTTATATACGAGGCGTTCGGCTGGGAGATACCCAAGTATATCCACGTTTCTCCCGTTATGAAAGATTCGGGCAAAAAACTCAGCAAACGTGACGGCGATGCTTCTTATGAAGATTTTATCAATAAAGGTTACCTTAAAGAGGCTATTGTAAACTACGTTGCGCTCCTTGGATGGAGCCCCGGCGGTGAGCAGGAGATATTTACCATGGACGAACTTATAGAGAACTTCTCTGTAAGCGGTATCAGTAAATCACCCGCAATCTTTGACGAAAAGAAACTTGCATGGATGAACGGCGAGTATATAAGAAAAATGAGTGAAGAGGATTTTGCAAAAGAGGCAATGCCTTATATCAGGAAAGCCGTTAAACGCGACGACGTTGATTTTGGTGCAATCTGCTCACTCCTCCACGCGAGAGTGGAAAAGTTTACCGATATCGAGGAGCAACTTACATTTATCGACGAACTCCCCGAGTACGATAACGAACTTTATACCCATAAAAAAATGAAAACCAATCCCGAAAACTCCCTTGAATCATTAAAGGCGATTCTGCCCGTGCTTGAAGGGGTAGAGGACTGGACAATGGATAATATTCACAATGCACTGTTTGGCCTTATAGAGAAATTAGAGGTTAAAAACGGCATAATCCTCTGGCCACTCAGAGTAGCAGTAAGCGGTCTGCCTTTCACTCCCGGCGGCGGTGTTGACCTTGCGGCAATCCTCGGCAAGGACGAAACAATCGCAAGGGTTAAAAAAGGCATAGAAAAACTGTCATGATATCGTTTTTTGTTGCAGCACTGATTATTGCCGACCAGTTAACAAAATGGCTTACAATCCGATTTTTAAAGCCTGTGGGCAGTGTGGAACTCATTCCGCATATACTGTCGCTGACTTATGTGGAAAACCGCGGTGCGGCTTTCGGTATAATGCAGAACGCCAGATGGTTTTTTATAGCAGCAACGACAGTCGTGCTTGTGGCGCTGGTGGTGTACGCCATAAAAACAAAGCCGGACTCAAAACTTTTTAAAGTATCGGCAACACTTATAGGCGCAGGTGCGGTAGGCAACCTCGTTGACCGTGTCGCCCGAGGTTTTGTGGTGGATATGATACAGGTAAATTTTGTTGATTTCCCTGTATTCAATGTAGCAGACTGCTGCGTGGTGGTCGGAGGCATACTGTTTTGCTGGTACATCTTAAAAGAAAAATAACAATAATAAAAGGGTTCGGAGCACTCCGAACCCTTATTTATCTTAACCAAAATATCTCTTTAAAAGTCCTTCCAAGCCGCGTCCGTGCCTTGCTTCGTCCCTTGCCATCTCGTGAACGGTATCGTGGATAGCGTCGAGGCCGTTTTTCTTAGCGCAGGAGGCAAGATCGAACTTACCCTGAGTTGCACCGTATTCACAGTCGACTCTCCATTTAAGGTTATCCTTTGTGGTGGCCTTCATATTAGGCTCTAAATCCTCACCAAGGAGTTCTGCAAACTTGGCGGCGTGTTCCGCTTCTTCCCACGCGGCCTTTTCCCAGTAAAGACCTACCTCGGGGTAGCCTTCTCTGTGGGCTATTCTTGCCATGCAAAGATACATTCCAACCTCGGCACATTCGCCGTTGAAGTTTGCCATAAGTTGTTCAAAAATATATTTTTTATCCTCTTCGCTGATGTCGGGGTTATTCTTAACTGTTTTTGCATAAACTCCGTACTCATGCTCTGCGGCAAGAGCAGCGCCTTCCTGCATTACGTTGAACTTCTCCGCAGGTACTTTGCACACGGGACATTTTTCGGGAGCGGCATCCCCTTCGTGTACATAACCGCAAACTGAACATACAAATTTCATAATAGTTTCTCCTTTTTTATTATAAATTTAATTGATAAGCGACGCAAAACTAATTTTTTTAAGTTCGTCTGTAATAAGTTGATTTACTGATGAAAGGCGTGTGTGTACAGGACAGTCGTCCGTGTTTTCCACTCTGTTGCATTTATATCCGCAACTAAAACACTCGTTAATCCCCACTTTGCCGTCAATGGCGGTAATAATATCGTTAAGCGAAATATCCTCAGCCGCCATATTGAGGGCGTATCCCCCCCGTGCACCTTTGAAAGACTTTACATATCCGGCATCTAAAAGTTTGCGCAGGATTTTAAGAGTAAACTGCCTGGGGATGCTCTGTGACTCTGAAATGGTGTGGGCATCGGCAATGGAGCCATCATCAAGACCGCTGAGCATAAGGATTATACGAAAAGCGTAGTCACATTCACGGGTAATTTTCATGGTTCCTCCGAAAGTATACTTATTTAGTACATATTAAAGATACCACACAATCGCCCTTGAAATCAATAGTAATTATAGACAAAAATATATATTGTTGGATATACAATATATACTATTTTGGTACACATTGATATAAATTTTTTAATTTTAAAAATAACCCTTGATTTTTGGAAAAGTATGTGCTACAATGTATATCGCAGTGCAAAAAGGAGTATGCGCCCGTAGCTCAGCTGGATAGAGTGCCTGGCTACGAACCAGTAGGTCGGGAGTTCGAATCTCTCCGGGCGCGTATAAAAAAGGACACCCCGTCAGGGGATGTCCTTTTTTATTTATGTTAGAAGAGATTCGAACTCCGAGGGGGC
>SVKG01000045.1 GCA_015068565.1 Oscillospiraceae bacterium
CTTCCTTTGCACCTTCTAAAAAAGATGAATATATATCTACTTTTTTTAAAAGTCCTCGCGTTATGATTGCAGTTATTACAAATGGAACTGCGCACACAGACAGAGTATTTAAAATATGCTCCATATCACCGACTGCCCTTTCTGCATACACTTACGCGTGAACTTAAACGGGACAAAAATATCCCGCAAAAGGCAGCCGCAACAGACACTATCCACACAGGAACAACAATATCCGCCGGATTGGCACTACCCATTGATGCTCGGATTCCTATCATAGTAGAGGGTATAATCTGAATGGATGCAGAATTTATAACCGCAAACATACACATTGCATTTGAAGCACGTCTGCTGTGGCCGTTGATTGCATCAAGTTCTTTCATCGCTTTAATGCCAAGGGGTGTTGCCGCATTTGAAAGTCCAAGCATATTGGCTACCATATTGGCAGACACTGCTTCCATGGCTTTCGGCTCTTTTTTTAGTTCGGGAAAAATCAAACGGTTTAAAGGCCTGATAAGTTTTGTAAAAATTTTTATAAGGTCACTTTTTTCTGCAATTTTCATAAAACCGTTCCACATCGCCGTAACGCCCATAAACCCGAGAACAACTGTTACGGCACTGTTTGCACCTTCAAACGCCGCAAGTGTAACATCGCCCAGTCTGCCCGTTATCGCACCCGTTACCACTGACACCAATATCATAAATGCCCATATATAATTTAACATAAAAAAACCCCTCTCGGTATTAACCTATGAGGGATTTACCTAAAATATTAAACTGAACTTATCAAAGCAGAAAGTCAGGCATGGAACGTTCTTCTCTTCTTATATTTGAAGAAGCAGAAACCTTACCTGTTGCCAAAGCCTCTACACCGATACGGATTGCCTCTGATCGTGATACATTATTGGCTTTGCAATATTCATCAAGAATTTGTACCGTATGTGAATTCAACCGAAAACTGAACTTATCAGCCTTAGGGTTGTCCGATTTAGGTCTGCCGACCTTGGCCATACTAACGCCCCCTTTTTTGTCTTACATAATAATACACCTGAAAAGTTTATATGTCAAGGAAAAAATTCACAATTGGAAAGGAAAATATTACCATGCACAGCATTAACACAATGCTAACAAAAAACCCCGACAACACCTATGACCTGGTGATTTCTGTATACCCCGACTGCAACACCGAGTTTTCGAAAGAACTTTTTACCTACAACGAAGGAATTATGTCCAAGAAAAAAATCCGTGCCGTAAAAATAATTATTGCCGGACTTATATCTGTATCGATACCCTTTTACAGTTTTATGGCAGACAAGGGCAGATATTCTATGTCGTATGTGTACTTCGGCTCCCACGCAAGTCAACTTGAATATATCGGACTTGCAAAGGAGTCACTAAGTACCGTGTCGCCGTCGTACTTTGATATTGAATCCGACGGCAGTGTCAAGGTGAACTATATTTCCGAAAGTTATATAAACAAAGTCCACGATATGGGGCTTAAAGTGGTGCCTTTTCTATCCAATCACTGGAATCGTACGGCAGGGGTTGCTGCTCTTAACAACATTGACCAAACAGTGGAAACCATCGTTTCTGCAATAGAGCAGTATGACCTTGACGGGGTTAATGTTGATATTGAAAATGTGACTCACACAGAAAAGGACAAATATACCCGCCTTGTTAAACGCCTGAGGGAAAAGTTGCCGCGAAGCAAGGAAGTATCGGTGGCAGTGGCAGCAAACCCTTACGGCTGGTCGTCAGGTTGGCACGGCAGTTATGACTACGGCGCACTGGCAGATTATGCGGACTATCTTTTTATTATGGCATACGATGAGCACTACGAAGGCGGCGCGGAAGGGCCTGTTGCAAGTATAGACTTTGTGGAAAAGTCTATACAATATGCTTTGGAATTTTGTCCGTCAGAAAAAATAGTATTGGGACTCCCCTTCTTTGGCAGAATCTGGTCTGAATCTGGCAGCAGTGCAGTCGGGGTGGGAGTATCTAACAACCGTCTTGAAAACATAATCGCTGCAACGGGAGGAGTTATTACCTTTAATGAAGAATATATGAGCCCCAAGGCAGAATTTACCATTAAACCTCAGGACGATATAACTGTATCGGGAATCACGCTAAAACCCGGCAAATACACTGCCTGGTTTGAAAACAGCGACTCTATCAAAACAAAATTATCACTTGTGGACAAGTATTCCCTTAAAGGAGCCGGAAATTGGAGTCTTGGCCAGGAAACAAAAGATGTGTGGGATTACTATTACACCTGGCTGAACGGCAAATATTTCGGCGACATAATCTCACACTTTGCAAAAGACGATATCCAAAGCATCTCTTCATTGGGGCTTATGCTTGGTACGGACAAATACACGTTTTCGCCATACAAATCCATGACAAGAGCCGAAATGGCAACAGTTGGTACACGGCTATTGGGATTGACATCCAACAACGGGAAAGTCCCCGACGACTGCAAAGGACACTGGGCGGAAAAGGAAATTGCCGCGGCATACGAAAAAGGACTTATGACGGGTTATCCTGACGGAAGTTTCCGACCTGACAGAGAAGTATCCCGCGAAGAGGCTGCCGTTTTTATGGCAAGAATTATGGGAGTTGATACCTCAAAGAGCGGCATTTCTTTTACTGATGTGGAAAGCAACAGATGGTCTTATTCTGAAATCACCGCATTAGTTGATGCAGGGGTGCTCACTGGGTATCCGGACAAGACCTTCCGCCCCGAAAGAATAATTGACAGAGGCGAAATGGCGGCAGTTATAAACCGAATTACAGATACAAAAGGGTCAAGATAGAAAAAAAGACCACGCAAAAAGCGTGGTCTTTTTTCTATCGCTTGTAAAATGATCAACCCGGCATTTCCTCGCCAAGAATAAGGGGGATATTTACATACTGTCCGTTTCTGTAAACTTTTAACTCCAACTTATCTCCCACTCTGTGTTTGTTTTTAATCTCATTAAGTTCGTCAACAGTTTCAACATCTTTACCGTCAACCTGAACGATAATATCGCCTATCTGTACACCTGCAAGATAAGCCGGAGAATCAGGACTCATACTTGCTACATAAATACCGACTTTCCAGTTATAAGCCTCTGCAAGTTGCTGTGTTACGTTTCTGCCGCCTATACCTATAACGGGACGGCCTCTTACATATCCGCTCTGCAACAAATCATCAATAATAGGCTTTGCCTCATCAATCGGAATGGCAAATCCCAAACCCTCCAACCGGCCGGAAGAAATTTTGGCAGTATTGATGCCTATAACCTCTCCATACTGATTAACAAGAGGGCCGCCGGAATTACCCGGATTGATGGCGGCGTTTGTCTGCAAAAGTGTAAGTTGTTTATTATCTACCGTGATTGAACGGTTAAGGGCACTGATTATACCATCGGTAACTGTTCCTGCAAACTCCTGACCGAGAGGATTGCCTATTGCTACGGCAAGTTCGCCAACTTCAAGTTCTGAACTGTTGCCCAGGGTGGCATAAGGGAATGTACCCTCTATTTTAAGAACCGCAAGGTCTGTTTTGGAATCTGTGCCTTTTAATGTCGCTTTATACTCATCACCGGTGTTTGTAACTACATAAATTTCAGATGCACCCTCAATAACATGGTTATTGGTTACAATATATCCGTCCTCGCTTATAATAACTCCTGAACCGCTTCCGGACTCTACCGTTTCGTTCTGTCCGTTAGGTATATATCCGCCGAAAAAGCCAAAGTTCTGCATATTATTATAAGTTACTTTATTGACAACGCCTACAACAGTAGGTCCTACCTTTTTGGCTATCTGCGGTATGGTAAGCGGTACTCTTTCGCCCGAGGAAATAATTGTCTGTGCATTATGCGAACTATCGGTATTATTGTCACGAACAGCAACATCTTTCTGTATTTCATCAAGAGTCGTGGACTGATTGTTGCCTACCATCGGAGAAATTAAAGCATACCCCGAAACACCGATTGTTACAGACAGCAAAACCGCAAGAATTACAGTGGGCATCTTAATACTGCCCGTCATAATTTTGCTGTTTTTAATCCGCTGGGAAAATTTGATTTTTTCTTTTTTAGGGGGTTCATAAAAATAAGTATTATCTGTATGTGTTGTGTTGTTCTGAAAATCGTCATTATGCCATTGATAATTATTCATAAAATCTCCTCCTGTCTTTACTACTATATCATAACTCAAATTTATTAATTAAAATCTAACATTTTTTAAACATTTTGTAAACAATTTTTTATGCGACGGTCAGGGAAAAAGTGAACTTGGTGAAACTGTCAACTTCGCTTTCAACCCATATTTTTTCGCCGTGGTGGTTTATAAGATTTTTAACTATAAAAAGACCAAGCCCTGCACCCGTTTTGTCGTTACTGCGGGAATCATCGGTTTTATAAAATCTGTCAAACACAAAGCCGAGTTTATCCTTTTCTATTCCGTGACCGGAATTTTTGATTTCTACATAGGCTTTTTTGCCGTATATCCACGACCTGACGGATATGTTGCCTCCCTCGGGAGTAAACTTGACTGCATTATGCACAAGATTGGTTACAACCTGTGTAATGGCATCACTGTCTGCATACACGTCCTTACAGTTTTCGGCAAGGTTAAGTTCTATATCAATGTTTTTGCCGGTAACATCGCCTTCAAACTTAAACAGCACTACCTTTACAAGTTCGTTGATATTGAAAATACGTTTGTTTAGTTTATATTCGTTATTTTCCATACGCGAAATGCTGAGCAGGTCATTTACCATACGGGAAAGGCGTTTTGATTCGTCAAGCACAATTTGAAGGTATTTTTCCTGCTCATCTTTTTTTACAGTGCCGTCTAAAATCCCCTCTACAAATCCCGTTATAGTCGTCATGGGAGTGCGGAGTTCGTGGGATACATTCGACACGAAACTGCTGCGCATATTCTCTAAATTTTCTATACTGTCCGCCATATTATTGAAATTGGCCGCCAACTCGCCTATTTCATCATCGGAATTATAATCTATCCTTTTACCGAAATTACCGCTGGCAAATTCCGAAACCGCCATACTCATCTGTCTGATTGGCATCGTTATCTTTTTGGAAATAAAATAATAAAGCAACACCGAAAAACACAGTGCTATCAGCCACATGGTGAAAAAACTTTTGAATATCCGTATATTCATACTCCGTATCTGCGGAACAGGAACATTGAAAAGCACTCCGCCGAAAATCTCGCCGTTATTATACATTGGTGCTCCTATGGTCAGAGTCGGTTCATCAAAAAACTCATCCAGTATACTGTTTTCGCGGAATTCTTTTCCGTCAAGAATACGACGGGACAGTTTGTCATTTAATGTTCTGCCGATATATTTACTCTTTTTCTGACCCGATACCGTAAGTATCTTACCGCGTTTATCAAAAACAATTATATTCGAGTCTGTATTGGAGGCAATAGAGTCTATCGCTGAACGGTAAAACGTAATTATCGGCATTGAAGACGATGTGGCCGCAATAGACGAAAGTTCACTGATTTGGGGAATATTGGATTTAAGTGATACCACCTTTTCATTTATTGCATTATCAGTCAGAATACTGTAAGAATAAATACCGGCAACCATAAAGGAAAGCAGCATAACACACATGCTTCCAAAAAGCAAAGTCTTTAAAATGCTTTTTTTCATACATTCCCTCCCGCTCTATTGCCTGATTTCAAATTTATAGCCTACTCCCCAAACGGTTTTCAGTTGCCATTTATCAGAGTAATCTTCCAGTTTTTCGCGGAGTCTTTTTATATGCACATCCACCGTACGGGAATCGCCGAAAAAGTCATACCCCCATACCTGGTCAAGCAGTTGGTCCCGCGTGAAAACAGTGTTTGAGTGGTTACACAAAAAATAAAGCAATTCCAACTCTTTCGGGGGTACATCAACTGTTTTGCCCCCAAGTTTTAATTCATAAGTATTTAAATTTATATTAAGGTCAGGAAAATCAATCTCTTTACTGCCCGACGACATATTATCCGCTCTGCGCAGAACCGCCTTGACTCTCGCGGTAAGTTCCTTTGCCTCAAAGGGCTTTACCACATAATCATCAGCGCCCAGTTCCAGCCCCAGAACCTTATCTATCGTCTCGCCTTTGGCAGTGAGCATTATAATCGGTACTGTACTGGTCTTACGGATTTCTTTGAGTACATCTATGCCATTCATTACAGGCAACATTATATCTAAAATTATTGCAGAGGGTTTAAGTTTAATGCTGTCCTCAACGGCTGTACCACCGTCATGACAACAGTGCACCTCAAAGCCTTCGTCCTCCAAATAAAGTCTTATAAGATTACAAATATTAACGTCATCATCCACTACAAGGATTTTATCTGCACGCAAATTTATCACCTCTACCTTATGCTTTATTTTTATTGTATCATAAATAAATTAAAAAAACAGTATATTTTGTTAACATTTTTATTCTAAACTTTTTATACATTTTATCATAGTATATTATGTGACAAAAGGAGTTGAGAATATGGTTTTCAAAATCAGCGACTGTAAAATCCTTAAAACTGTCATCAAACAAAACAGTGAAATCATAGATTACGGCGTACGCATGGTGGGTGCCCCTCTTGAATGGTGCGAAACCATGGGAGAAGGCATAAAGGTGGGCATAGTAGACACAGGCATTGACGCCAACCACATCGACCTTAAAAACAGAATCGGCGACTATGTCAATTTCTCATCAGGCAAAAGCGACGACATAACTGACGAAAACGGGCACGGTACTCACGTTGCCGGGATTGTGTGTGCCGAGAAAAACGGTGTGGGTGTGGTGGGTGTGGCACCGAAAGCAGATTTATATATTGCAAAGGCTTTTGACAAGGATGGCAAAACCACCTATCACGCAATAGAGAAAAGTCTTAACTGGATGATATCAAAAAGAGTGGATGTTATAAATATGTCCTTTTCATCCGATATATCGACCAGGGAGTACAAAAATCTCATCAGCAAAATCCACGCCAACGGCATAAGTATGATATGTGCCGCGGGTAATGAAGGACTCGCCGGTGACAACACCATAGGGTATCCGGCAAATTTCAGGGAAACCATTGCCGTTACCGCAGTAGATATACACAGGAAAATTACCGATTTTTCCTCTATGGGCGGTCAGGCTGAAATCGCCGCCGCAGGTAAAAATATATATTCAACCTATCCCAACAACGGATATGCCACACTGAGCGGAACTTCTATGGCTACTCCCATTATAACGGGTGCGGCGGCAATACTGCATGGCAAGTGTCTGCTGCGCTACGGACGGAAACTTACCCCAACAGAGTTAAGGCTTCTGCTAAACATTTACACCGACAAACTCGGCGAAAAAGGTCGGGATAAACGATACGGCTACGGATTGTTTTCTTTCGGAAGATTTGAAAATACCGATTATGTATACAGTGATCCCGCAAGTGCAGTAAGTTCTTTGAATGTATCCGCCGGAGGCGGCGACAGGTTTAAATGTGCTTATGACCTTATGATGAAAATGCAATAGAAAAACCCAAGAGTGACACACACTCTTGGGTTTTTACACAGTATCTTATTTTAATCAAACAGTTTTGTTATACATCAAAAAGTTTTATAAATGTTATTGTTTTATAGTTTTTTTGCTGCTGTCAATGTGTTTTTCATAAGAGTTACAATAGTCATAGGTCCAACTCCGCCGGGCACGGGAGTGATTGCCGCCGTATGTGGTGCAACAGAGTCAAAATCAACATCGCCTACAAGTTTTTTGTCCTCTAACCTGTTCATACCCACATCTATAACCACAGCGCCATCTTTGACATACTCATCGTTTATCATCTGTGCTCTGCCCACAGCAACTACCAAAACATCTGCCGTTTTGCATATTTCTTTGAGATTTTTTGTTTTAGAATGGCAAATTGTTACAGTAGCATTTTTATGCAGCAGCAACATCGCCATGGGTTTTCCTACGATATTGCTTCTGCCAACTACTACACAGTTTTTACCTTCCAGTTCTATGCCGGATTCCGCGATAAGTTCCATTATCCCCGCAGGTGTGCAAGGGAGAAAATCAAAGTCACCGATCATTATTTTACCTACATTGACCGGATGGAACGCATCTACATCTTTTTCGGGCAAAATGGCATTGAGCACGGTCTTCTCATCTATATGCCCCGGCAGAGGCAACTGAACAAGTATGCCGTGGATATCCGCCTTTTTATTCAAAGTATTTACAAGTTCTAAAAGTTCATCCTGTGTGGTTTCCTCAGGGAGGGCATACTCCTCGGAATACATACCGATTTCAGCACAGGTCTTCTTTTTGTTATTTACATATACTCTCGATGCCGGATTATCGCCTACGATTATCACTGCCAGACCGGGAGTTTTTCCTGCCTCTTTCATCTTTGTTACTTCTGCGGAGAGTTCTTCCTTTATCCTTGCCGATACTTTTTTTCCGTCTAAAATCTGCATTGCTATTCTCCTTTTCTTTCAGCGGTTGAATAAGACATTCTCTGCCGTAACCGATTAAATCCTCACGGTTTGCCTTCTTTAATGCTTTTTCAACAAGACGCCTGTTTTCTTTTTTACTGTATTGCAAAAGTGCACGTTGCAGTTGCTTTTCCTCAAAAGTTTCGGGTACATACACACTGTCCATAGTGACAGGGTCTATACCTGTATAATACATACATGTAGACCTGGTAAAAGGTGTGGGATAAAAATCCTGAACCTGCTCCGGATGGAGGTTATGATTTTTCATATACAGAGAGAGTTCTATGGCATCATCAAGGGTACTCCCCGGATGGCTTGACATAAGATACGGAACCACATACTGCTGTTTACCCGCTCTTTTGCTTTCACTGTAAAATTTTTCGCAGAATTTATCGTACACCTGTCTTTTGGGTTTACCCATCTTATCTAAAACTCTGTCACTTATATGCTCGGGGGCAACACGGAGTTGGCCGCTTACATAATTGCGGCAGAGTTCTCCGAAAAACCTGTTGTTCTTATCATGCATAAGATAATCATAACGTATACCCGAACGTATAAAAACGCGTTTAACTCCCTTGACCTTTGCCGCCTCACGAAGGATATCTGCATATTTTTCGTGAGAAGCATTTAATGAGGGACAAGGCGTCGGGTACAGGCACTGACGGTCTTTACAAGTGCCGTGTTTTAATTGTTTGCCGCACGCCGGTTGTGAAAAATTAGCCGTAGGACCGCCTATATCATGGATATTACCCTTAAAATCAGGAAGGGTTGTCATTTTCTTTACTTCTTTTAAAACTGACTCCTTACTCCTTGAAGTGACTATACGCCCCTGATGCACAGACAGGGCACAGAATGAGCACGAACCAAAACAACCTCTGTTATACGCTACGCTGAATTTTACCTCGCTGAGCGCAGGAATACCACCCTCGGCATCATACATGGGATGCCAGTTATTCATATAGGGCAATTCATAAACCCTGTCAAGTTCTTTTTCCTCTAAAACCCTTGACGGCTTATTCTGTACAAGGTATCTGTCGCCGTGTTTCTGCACAAGGCACTTGCCTCTTACAGGGTCTTGCTGCTCATATTCAATTTTAGTGGCTATGGCGTATGCTTTTTTATCGGATTTGACATCCTCAAACGATGGCAGTTCTATAAAGTCTTTTGTATAGTCAAGGTCTTTTCTTATATAACAGCATCCGTCGGTATCGGTATTTTGAAGTTCAATGCCGTCACGCAAGGCACGGGCAAGTTCTGTTATTGCCCTCTCCCCCATACCATAGACTAAAACATCGGCACGGGAGTCAAAAATTACCGAACGACGGACTGAGTCTGACCAATAATCATAATGTGCAAAACGTCTTAGACTTGCCTCTATACCCCCTATTATAATGGGTACATTACCGTACGCCTCACGGATACGGTTACAGTACACAATCACGGCTCTGTCAGGGCGCATACCTGCCTTACCGCCGGGTGAATATGCATCAGTGCTGCGGATTTTTTTATTGACAGTATAGTGATTTACCATAGAGTCAATATTGCCCGATGACACAAGGAAGCCGTACTTAGGCTTTCCGAGGCGCATAAAGTCATCGGTGCCATGCCAATCGGGTTGGGCAAT
>SVKG01000046.1 GCA_015068565.1 Oscillospiraceae bacterium
ACGGGTGTTCCTTGAAATCTTTGACGGCACTCACCAGATTGATATGGAAACCGCTATGTATTGGTTTATGTCCCAGTACAAGCATACAGAAAAGATTCAAGTGACAGGTTGACTTTGATTGTTATTGTGATATAATCTAACAGTGGCAACAGATCATTGTGCCAACAAGTCTATCCTTTACACAAACTATTATTTACGACAAACCGGAGGGATTGTTATGCTTACAGACAGTTACAAAGTGATTGAGGACGGTTTTATTTCTCTTTCAGGTGAAAGTGTAGGCGTCAATGGTGTTGCAAAAGACGTCATATCTTCCCTGACAGGCGGCGATGCAATCGTTGAGTTCAAACCCGTTGACGACAATGCAAAAAAACTCGTTGAAGAAAAACTCCAAAAAGAGTTTATCGAAAACGACGAGGGCTTTATTTTGCACGTTACAGATAAAATTACTGTTTATGCCGACAGCGACCGCGCAAAACTCTTTGCCGCATGTTCCATAAAAGACAAGTACGACGAAGGCAAAATCAGCCGCGGTTTATGGTGGAGTTATCCTGCCGTTGAGCACCGCTCACTCAGAATATTCCTCCCCCCGAAAAAGGACCTTGATTATTTTTATAAATTAGTGGACTATCTTGTACACCTTGGTTACAACTCCATTATGCTCGAAATATGCGGCGCAATGGAATTTAAACGTCATCCCGAAATTAACAAGGCCTGGCTTGAATACTGTGCTTCTGTACATGAAACCCCCGACAAATACAAATATGCAGTCAAAGGATATTACCGCCCCAAAAACTCCGTACATACCTGCAACGCGGGAGGCGGTGTATACTCTCAGGAGGAAATGAAGGAAATCGCAGCATACTGCCGCGACAGATTTATCGAAATCATCCCCGAAGTGCCTTCCCTCACCCACAGCGAATACTTATGTGTTGCTTATCCCGAACTCAGAGAGTGCGATGATGAGCCCTACGCTTCAACCGCTTGTCCCTCAAACCCCGACCTTAACAAGTTGGTGTTTGACTTATACGACGAGGTTATCGACGTGTTCCAGTGCAAGTCTTTGCACATAGGTCACGACGAATGGTGGACAATGTGTGTTTGCGACAAGTGCAAAGACAAAGACCCTGCTGATTTGTATGTAGCCAATGTTTTGGAGTGTTACAACTACTTAAAGAGCAAGGGTGTCAAAACCTATATGTGGGCTGACAAACTTATGACTATAAAAACCAAAAACGGCGAGGTACACTGTGCAGCCGAAAAAGAATACTACACTGTTCCCGCACAGGGCGAAGTTAAATCAATAAACATAATGGGTCAGGAATGTCCCTTATACGACAGATACTGGTACGACGCTCCCGACTGGGTTAAAAAAGAAGGATTCAGGCACGTCATAAGAGGCGTTGAAGGTTGCAGCAAAAGATTGCCGGCAGACATTATGTATATCAATTGGAGTTGGCATTCAGATGTTAACCCCACTGACAACGTTTACTGCCGTGAGAATAAAGATATGATTCTCGGCAACACCAATCCCGCTGTTCTTAACAACTACAAACTGAGATTTGCAAACCACACCAAGGGATTCAGCGTTTCAAACTGGGCAGAAACAACTGCAATAGGTATGCAGGAGTATGGAATCCCCTTCCAACTCGCTTACGGAAGCATTATCGCCTGGAACCACGACCGCACGGAATTTGAACACAAGAAAAATATTTTTGAGGCTGTAAACAGTTTTTACAAGTTACATCAAAGAGAAGTTCTCCGCGGCGACCATCTGGAAGTTGTACATACTGTCACAAAAGATTTCCCCGCCGGTAGAAAGCCTTACGGTTCGATGTCTGTGACAAACACTGACAATATAACTCTCGGTCATTACGTTATTACATACAAAGACGGCACCGAGGACAAAATCCCCGTGATGTTCGGCATCAATATTTCATATTCCAAAATCTTTTTTGAAAGAGCAATCAGTTCATACACCTTTGCTTACTCTATGAACGGTGATATCAGCCATCCTTCTCCTGTATGTGACTTTATAGAAGACGGCGAGACCGTATGGTTCAAAACAGTTTTCCCCATCAGGGGCGAAGTTGAAAAATACGAATACGTCCCCAAAGAAGGATTTGAAGAATACGTTGAAATAAAAGAAAGCAAGGTTATAGTAAAATAATAAAAATCCATAACAAAAGAGTTACCTTCCAAAAGGAAAGTAACTCTTTTTTATTATCAGTATCCGAACACGCCTAACTGAACTGCGAATTATAAAGGGTGCTGTAAAATCCCTTACTGTCTAAAAGTTCCTGATGTGTCCCCTGCTCGGCAATCTTACCGTCTTTTATCACAAGGATAAGGTCGGCGTTCTGTATGGTAGACAGTCTGTGCGCTATTATAAAGCAAGTACGTCCCCGCATAAGTTCGCCCATAGCCTCTTGAATCTTGATTTCTGTTCTCGAATCAACATTTGACGTCGCCTCATCAAGAATCAGCATCTGCGAGTTCGATATCATGGCTCTTGCTATGGTTATAAGTTGACGCTGACCTTTTGAGATATTGACTCCGTCATCTGTAAGCACAGAATCATAGCCATCCGGCAGTCCCTCTATATACGAGTCTATCCTCGCCGCTTTTGCTGCCGCTTTTACCTCCTCAATAGTTGCGCCCTCCTTACCGTAGGCGATATTTTCGAAAATAGTTCCTTTGAAAAGCCATGTATCTTGAAGCACCATTGTGTATGCCTCGCGCAGAGATTTCCTCGTATACTCCCTTGACTCTCTGCCATCGACTGTGATTTCGCCTTTGGATATATCGTAAAACCGCATAAGAAGATTTATAATAGTTGTCTTACCCGCACCAGTGGGGCCTACTATTGCTATGCTCTTTCCGGGAGCGGCGGTAAAGTCAATGCCTTTAAGTATCGTCTTATCAGGTGTATAGCCAAACTCAACCTCCCGGAATTTAACTTCGCCTTCAACATTATCCAGAGAAACTGCATCGTCGCTGTCAGGTGTTTCGGGATGCTCGTCTAAAATCCTGAACACCCTCTCCGCAGCCGAAAAAGCCGATTGCAGTTCACTGAATATATTGGCAAATTCACTTATCGGCCCTGCAAACTTACGCGAATACTGCACAAACTGTGCCACGCCGCCAAGAGTTATGAAAAAAAGTGAACCGACTACGGCAATACCGTTTTGGGAGAGCATATACATTATTCCCCCCAGCATCATTACCAGTGATATAGACAGATTGTTTATAAAACTAACCGTGGGTCCTATCATACACCCGTAATAATCCGCTATATAATAAGCATTCATGGAATCCGTATTACGTTCATTGAAACGTCTGCCGATTTCCTCCTCACGGGAATACGCCTGTATGGAACGGCAACCGGAGAGCATCTCCTCGGCATAGCCGTTGAGTTCGCCGAGTTTTTTGGAGCGTTTGCTAAACAGAGGACGTACCTTTTTAGCACGATAACGCGTAAATATAACAGACGCCGGAACGGTTATCAGAAAAACAGACAC
This sequence comes from Oscillospiraceae bacterium, assembly GCA_015068565.1. Lineage (GTDB taxonomy): Bacteria > Bacillota > Clostridia > UMGS1810 > UMGS1810 > SIG455. Next base: position 3,522 of record SVKG01000046.1, read on the forward strand.
CAGTGGTTTTGAAATATTCCACATAAACACAATCGAACCGACAACGATATACACACTTGACATAATCTGCACAAGGTCATGGGATAGTGTGCTGTTGATTGTGTCTATATCATAAGATATATGGCTGATGATATCGCCTGTGGGATGTGTGTCAAAATATCCTACGGGCAGACTTGTAAGTTTTTCAAATAATTGACGGCGCATTGTGTAGACGATTTTCTGACTCATAAATATCATCGTTACAGACAACACATAAGACATTACCGCCGAGGCAAGGTAGCACATAAGCATTTTTGCTGTGTTAGTCCATACCACGTCAAAATTTACTCCCCCCGCGGCAGCCAGTGCATCAATGGCATCGCCCGAAAACTTCGGGCCGAGCAGCGAAAGTTGGTTAGACAGCAGTGTAAATATCACAGCCAGAATAAACAGATACCAATAAGAAAAAATATATCTGCAAAGTCTTTTGAATATTCCTTTTACATCTTTTGATTTGACTTGTTTTTTATTAAAATTACTCAACAAAAGCACCCCCTAACTGGGAATCGCTTATCTCTTTGTACTCGTTGCAACTGCTTATAAGTTCATCATGTGTGCCCATACCTATTACAGCGCCCTCGTCGAGAACAATAATAAGGTCACAGTCTTTAACAGAACTTACCCTCTGGGCAACCGTTATAACTGTTGTGTTTTGCATATTATCGGCAAGTGCCTTGCGCAGTGCCGAATCAGTCTTATAATCAAGGGCTGACGAACTGTCATCTAAAATAAGTATCTCGGGATTTGCCGCCAATGCTCTCGATATGAGTACCCTCTGCTTCTGTCCACCCGAGATATTGGTGCCGTGGGGCGACAGCAGATGGTTATACCCGTCAGCAAAATCCGATATAAAATCATCCGCCTGAGCAATACGTGCCGCACGTCTGACATCGTCGGAACTGATATCTCTGCCAAATTTAATGTTCTCCTCTATCGTGTCGGCATACAGAAAGTCATGCTGCTGCGCCACACCGAATTTGGCATACAGTTCGGGCTTTTCGATGGTTTTGATATTCTCTCCGTTTATGTAGATGTTGCCCTCAACAACATCATAAAATCTCAAAAGAAGTTTTACAAGAGTTGACTTGCCCGAACCCGTGGCTCCTATTATACCAAGATGCTCTCCGCGGTTTAATTTAAAACTGATATCTTTTAAATTATCGCGTCTGCCGTTATATGAAAAAGTTACCCTGTCAAACACGATATGAGCAGATGTGTCCTTATCCGCGTATTCGGATTTTGATTTTACCGATATATCCTCCTCCGACAAAAGTACCTCCTCTATTCGTTTTGCGGAGGCAGAACTTTTGGTATACATTACAAACATCCTGGTTACTGCCATCATCGCCATAGAAATTTGTGTAAAGTACTGCATAAACGCTATGACGGTTTCGGGCTTTGATGTTCCGTGGGATATAAATACCGCACCAAGTGCAATAACTGCAACGCTTCCCGCATTCATAAACACTGTCATTAAAGGATTTACACTGCCCATTATTATACCTGCTCGAACTTCGTTTGCAACAAGGGTTTTATTTACATCATCGTATCTGCGGTGCTCGTATTCTGTTTTGGAAAGTGCCTTTATAACACGGATACCCTGTGCATCCTCGCGTACTACACGAATCATACCGTCCACCGCTTGTTGTACGCGTGTATAAAGCGGTATGCCTCTGGCTCGTACAAATGCAACAGTTACAAAGATTACCGGCAAAAGTGCTATCATTACCAGTGAAAGTTTGGCATCCATAAACAGCGTTATACCCACTCCGCCAATAAGCAATATCGGAGCACGTACACCCATACGCTGCATCATATTAATAAAATTATGAACGTTATATGTATCTGTCGTTATGCGCGATTCCAATGACGGAATTGTAAACTTGTCCGTCTGTGCCGCCGACAGGCGCAAAGTTTTAATAAACAAATCCTTACGCATATTCTCGGCAAAATTCTTTGAAACCTTTGCCGCCATACGGTTTGCCGTTACATTTAATATACACGCCACACCCGCACAGACAACCATAAGGCCGCCCCACAAGAGTATGTCGCTTACCTTACGTCCTATTACATTTTCAAGAATATGGCTCAATATATAAGGTATGAGAAGTTCCACCAATGTTCCGATTGTCTTGATGGTAAAACCCAACCCCATACGGCCGCAGTATTGTTTTAGATATTTTAGCAGCGTCTTCACTTTTGTACCACACCCTGACTATACCTGAGTATTATCCGCACAACCTGATCGGTTTGCAATTTTGATATGTTTCAATTATATCATAAATATATCATTAGTCAATTGCCGACAAACATCATTAAAAATAGCCGTTGCATTTAATACAACGGCTATTTTGCAGGAAATGGAATTATTTTTTCATTCCGATTCCTTTTGCCTTGTGTCTTAGTTCATCCTCAATAAGGCGCAGTGCCTCACCGAAGCGCTGGAAGTGTACCACTTCTCTTGCGCGGAGGAACTTAATGGGCTCACGGACATCGGGATCATCTGCAAGGCGGAGAATATTATCATACACCAATCTTGCCTTCTGCTCTGCTGCAAGGTCCTCTGTAAGGTCTGCAACAACGTCACCGGTAACCGCAATTGCAGTCGCATCAAAAGGTACACCCGTTGAATTGGCGGGATATACTCCGGTGGAGTGATTCATAAAATAATCGGCAAAGCCGCTCTTTTTAACAATATCCGAATCTATATTCCGTGTCAACTGATGCACTATCGCACCTACCATCTCGAGGTGGCTGAGTTCTTCGGTTCCGATGTCGTTTAAGATTGCGCGGGTTTCCGGAGTGGGCATTGAAAAACGCTGACTCAGATAACGGAGTGATGCAGCAAGTTCTCCGTTAGGTCCACCGTACTGACTGATTATAAATTTTGCCAGTGCAGGATTGGGATTTTTGATTTTTACCGGATATATCAACTTCTTTTCATACATAAACATAATCTGTTTCCTCCTATTTCTCCCAGGGCCATTTATATTCATCCGACGCCCACTCAAAAGGCATTTTATCTGACGAATCACACGCTTTAAGCGGTCCGTGTTTCTTTACATAATCATATTTTGCGGATTCTAAGGTTTTGCACACCTTTTTAAACATCGCAAGTGCTTCTTCATCACAAGGGTGTGTATCAAGATACAGATTAAGGTCGATTGCCGCAAACTGCAACTCACTTAACCGACGGCTAAGATTTTCATTAGGGCAGGTCATCTCACGACAGCAATCATCATCATCTTTTTTCATTTCGTAACGTCTTTCTCCATAGTTTCCGTCTGTCTTTATATCTTCTGACAGAAGTTCATCGGGCGTAATACAACATTCACTTTTACGATATATCATAACAGCCTCCTATAATATCTGTCCTCAGCAAAAGGGATTCATAATAGAAATATTTGCATAAGTTGAAAAAGGTATATCAAGTTTTTTAAACATAGTGCCTCTGTCAATCGCCTTTTCTACGGGGTATACATCCTCAAAACGGGAGTATGGCACATAGGCTATACCGTAAACGGGCTTCTCGGGCATATATTGAATTTTATTCACTTATCTTACACCTCCGAATTATATCTGTTCTTCGAGCATGGTTTTGCTCTTTATATAGTATTCACCTCGCATCGGCTGTGTTACAAACCAAGTTGACAAAACTCTACATTAACTCTATAATAGTTGCATCAGGAGTTGATTTATTTTGAAGAAAAACGATATTATAAACGTCTATATAGAATCGAGCGGTTTCGAGGGCGAAGGAATCGCCAGGGTTGACGGGTTGCCCGTATTTATAAGAGGCGGAGCCGTCGGTGACCGCGCAGACATCAGGATACTTAAAGTAAACAAAAATTTTGCTTTCGGTAAAATAGAAAAACTTACCCAGCCGTCACCTTTCAGGCGGGAGCCGGTATGTAAAACCTTTGGCAAATGCGGTGGTTGTACCATGGCTCACATAACCTACGACAAACAACTCGAAATAAAAAAGAGTACCGTTACAAACAATCTCCGCAAAATTGCGCATCTTAGCGAAGGCGATTATTTGTTTGAGGGGATTGACGGAGCGGACAGCGAATACAATTACAGAAACAAGGCACAATTCCCCGTCGCATACAGCGACGGGAAAGCGGTTTTCGGCTTTTTTGCGCCGGGAAGTCACAGAGTTATACCCTGTACGGGATGCAACATTCAGGACGATAAAATAAATGTCGTTGCAGAGGCTGTTTTAGAGTATATAAACGAAAACAACGTATCTGTATACGACGAAAACACCGGCAAGGGAATTATCCGTCACATATACGTCCGCACATCTGTATCGGGAGATATAATGACTGTTATCGTGACAAACACCTCCAAGCCCCTGCCCTTTTGCGAAAAACTTATAGAAAAACTCAGCACCATCGAGGGAATGAAAAGCATTATACAAAACACAAACACCCGTGGTGACAACATAATTATGGGAAACAAAAACACCCTCTTATGGGGTGATGACAAAATAATATTGACTCTGGGGAAACTCAAATTCTATGTTTCGCCAAACAGTTTTTTTCAGGTAAATCCCGGGCAGACGGAAAAATTATACGCCAAAGCATTGGAATATGCGCACCTTACGGGCAGAGAAACAGTATTCGATTTATACTGCGGTGTGGGAAGTATTTCTTTATTTATGGCCGAAAAAGCAAAGAAAGTGTACGGAGTGGAAATAGTAGATGCCGCCATAGAAAATGCCAAGGCAAATGCAGAAATTAACGGTATAGAAAACACATCGTTTTACGCAGGTGATTGCACCGACATAGTAGACAAACTTATGAAGCAGGGCAAAACTGCTGATGTGGTAGTGGTTGACCCCCCGAGAAAAGGTTGCGATCCGAATCTTTTACAGTTAATAAACAATATATCCCCCAAAAGAGTTGTGTATGTATCGTGCAACAGTTCTACCTTTGCAAGAGATACGGTAAATCTCTCTCAATTTGGGTATACTCTTAAAAAAGTTTCTGCCGTGGACCTTTTTCCGCAAACGGCACATGTAGAATGTGTTGGACTTTTTATCCGCAAATAAGGAGATGCTTATGAAAAAGAACGTATTCAAAGAAATCACTCTTATGAATGCAATATTATGCCTGTGTGTGGTTATGATACACCTTACCTCTGCTCCTGTTGAAAAATTTATATCGGGCAGCATACCGCATATTCTCGCCTTTTCTGTCAACAAGTCATTATGCTTTTGTGTACCTGCTTTTATATTTTTGAGCGGGTTTAAACTCTATGCCAATTACGGAGACAGCAAAATTGACCTGATGCGGTTCTGGTGGGGACGGCTCCGCAAAATCGTTATCCCCTATGTAATAGCAGTTGTTGTTTATTTTATTTGCTTTTACTTTAAGAGAACTGTCGACTTTAAAGATTTACCCATGCACATACTGTTGGGTACTCTGGTGGCACATTTTTACTACATAATAATTGCAGTTCAGGCGTACCTGCTTTTCCCGTTTTTAAAAACACTGTTTAACAAATGGCCCCTCGCGGTGCTGATACTGTCTTTTGTTTGTACGGCTGTGTTTAATCAGTTTATATCCTTTACATACAGGGACAGGTTTATCGGCACTTACATTTTTTATCTTATACTGGGAATGGCGTTTGCAAAGTACAGGGTATATGAAAAAGGCAAACCTCTATTCATTACCGCCTTTATGGGCGCAATCATAGTGGGCAGCGGTCACTTTTGGTTTTTGTATACGGCGATTACAAAACAGTTTATGTACAAATATGCAAACCTTATAACCGTGGTTTATGTTTCTCTCGCAATTGCCGCCATCTACGGAATATGCCTTAAACTTGCCGACACCCTGCCACGGATATATACATTGGGCAAAAAACTCAGTGCCGTTTCCTACAATGTGTATCTTTACCATTTTGTTGTGATTTTTATATTTCAGTACTATGTTTTTCCGAAGTTGAATCTATCTCCGGCAACAGAATTTTATATTGCCGCAACATGTCTGTACGGCATAATTTTTGCATACAGTTTTATACACGACAAATTAAAAAAGTTCAACAAAAAAAGCCTTCGACCTTAGGCGGTGCTCCATAGGGAGAAATCGCCTTAAAACTTTATGTTTTTGCACATAACTTCGTTAAAAGCACTTGAAATCCGTCAGGATTCCTTCGTGCTTTTGCCTCGTTCTGTACTAAAAACCTCTTGTTTTAAGGTGCACGGCAGTTTTGAAAGAGAAATTTTGTCGTAAACAGGAATAAGAAAAAATCCCGTAATACTGTCGTATTTCGGGATTTTTTATGAACTGTTTGCGGTTAATTGCCTTTCAAAACCGACTTTTCCCTATGGAGCACCGCCTAAGGTCGAAGGCTTTTTTTATTAAAAATTATTTATACAACTAACCAGTCGTCCTGCCGCTTTGCAGGTTTTACGAAATACGGGGAAATGCTTTTTACTGCCGAGAGGCTCTATCCTGTATTTATCGTCTGACACGGTTACGTCTTTAAACGTAAGTTTACCTCTGCTTATGATTGCAT
>SVKG01000047.1 GCA_015068565.1 Oscillospiraceae bacterium
AGCATCTGCAAGGGTGTATTCTTTGCTTTATCCTTGATTTTTCTGAGTCTCTCCCAGGGGTCTTCGTTCAAAAAGCGCAGACAGGAATCAAAGGTCGCTCCGCCCCACGCCTCTAAGGAATGGTAGCCGACTTTATCCATTTTTTCTATAATCGGAAGCATCTGTTCGGTAGTCATACGCGTTGCAATAAGGGACTGATGTGCATCACGCAAGACTGTTTCTGTAATGCCTACTTTTGCCATAATTATATACCTCCTTAACCAACCATTGACAGGAACACACCTGCCGCAACTGCTGAGCCAATTACTCCCGCAACATTGGGGCCCATAGCGTGCATAAGCAGGAAGTTTGAAGGATTTTCTTTCTGTCCGACCATCTGTGATACACGGGCTGCCATTGGAACGGCTGATACACCGGCTGAGCCGATAAGGGGATTGATTTTGCCGCCGGTCAACTTACACATAAGTTTACCGAAAAGCACTCCTCCCGCAGTTGAAATACAGAATGCAACAAGACCGAGAGCAATAATCAAAAGAGTCTGGATTCTCAAAAACGAACTTGCTGTTGCAGTTGCACCAACTGTTAATCCCAGGAAAATAGTGATTATATTCATAAGTTCGTTCTGAGCGGTTTTGCTGATACGGTCAACAACACCGCACTCTCTTGCAAGGTTACCCAGCATAAGCATTCCAACCAGTGATGCTGCATCGGGGAGTATCAAAGATACAACTGCTGCAACAAGGATGGGGAAAATAATTTTTTCTGTTTTGCTTACGGGGCGAAGTTGCTCCATAACAATCATACGTTCTTTTTTAGTAGTAAGGGCTTTCATAATCGGCGGCTGAATTACAGGAATCAGTGCCATATATGAATATGCCGCGACTGCAATCGCAGGGAGCAGATGAGACGCCAGTGTTTTTGTTACATAAATCGCTGTGGGGCCATCAGCACCGCCGATTATACCGATTGAACATGCTTCTTCCAAAGAAAAGCCAAGAAGCAGAGCGCCAAAAAATGTAACGAACACCCCGATTTGTGCTGCTGCTCCCAAAAGAAGGCTCTTGGGATTTGCAATAAGGGGTGAAAAATCTGTCATAGCGCCTACGCCAAGGAATATGAGAGGCGGATAGATACCGAGTTTAACACCTAAGTACAAAAGGTCTAAAAGACCACCTTTGGAAAGCACAGTAGCAAAATCAATATCTTTTACTGTATACCATTCATTATGGAAAAGTCCCGCATTGGGGATGTTTGCAATAAGCATACCAAATGCAATAGGAAGAAGCAGCAAGGGCTCAAACTTTTTGACAATTGCAAGATACAAAAGTACACAGGCAATAACGAGCATAATGATTGTTCCCAATGCACCGGAGATTCCGCCGTCTACGATTTTAAAGAAACCGTCGTCAAACATGTGGGAAAAGCCGGTGGATGACAAAAAGTTGCCAACACCGTTTAAAAATGTATTAAACATTATTTATTCACCGCCTAATCAGTTGATAGAAACGAGCGCATCGCCTGAATTTACAGATGCGCCTTTTGATGTGCTGACAGCAACAACTGTACCTGCTTTGGGAGCCATGATTTCGTTTTCCATCTTCATAGCCTCTAAAATGCAAAGTACATCGCCTTCGGCTACTGTGTCGCCGACTTTAACTTTAACGTCCATTATGTTACCGGGCATGGGTGCAGATACTACTGTTGCACCGGCAGGAGCCGCTGCGGGTGCGGGTGCAGCAGCGGGTGCAGGAGCGGCCACAGGTGCTGCCACAGGAGCAGTAGTTGCTCCGCCGATTTCTTCAACCTCTACTTCGTAAAGGGTTCCGTTTACGTTTATATTGAATTTTCTCATGTCAAAATTCCTTTCTGTAATAACAATTTTTAATTAAAGTTTTTTATAAGACTTAACTCTGAGCGTAGTAGAATCAGCAGCCGCTGATATTGCAGCAGTAAATATTGCAACGAGTTCATCCTCACTTTCGGGAGGTGCTGTTGCAACTGATTTGGGTGTGCTCATCTTTTTCTCTGCTTTAACGGGAGCAGATGCTTTCGGCTGTGCAATCGGAGCAGACTTTGTTTCACTTTCGCTCTTGCTGAAAACAACCTTCATAGCGGCAAGGATTGCCCACAAAACCACAAGAATAGCAAAAACCGTCCCGATTCCAAGCACAAAAATTAAGAGTGCTTCTGTCCAGTCTACTTTTGAAATTACGCTTTCATAATAACTCGAAAACAATGAAGAATTCATAATTTCACCACACTTTCATTATATTGACATTTTAATTATGCTTTTTTATCAGCACGAAAGGATTTGCTTTTGTGTATACAAAAACAAATCCAAATCTTGCCTTATTCTATTATTTCGACAATTTCTCTTTGTTTCCTTTTTTTATTTCGCTTTTTAACAATGTTTTTCAAAATATCCGAGCAAACTCACATAATGCAGATTACTGTCATCTCCTACCCTCGTAAATCCGAGGCGTTTGAGCATTACGGGGTTGTCCAGGGAACAATAGCAATCATATATACTGCGGCGTTCAACAAAACTCATTACCGCTTTGAATATTCCGTGTTCCAAACTTTCCATGCCCTCTGCGGTTATTACATCCACTATATCTGCTCTGTCTTCGTACAATGCAACCGCGCCGTAGCCAAGACATTCATCACCGTCTTTTGCAGTAAGTACAAATACATTATCGCCGTATTTGGTCTTTATCATTTCACAGTTTTGATAATTGTTGTCGGGTAAAATCGAAATCATTTTGCTGTTCCTTTCAATATCTTAATCTCTCGTTCGCTAAGTTCACGCCATTTGCCGCTTTTTAAGTTGCCGAGTTTGACATTGCCCACGGAGATCCTTTTGAGTTTTAAAACCCTGTGACCTACCGCCTCAAACATCTTACGTACCTGACGGTTTTTGCCTTCGTGAATTGTTATCTGCACAACGGATTTATCTTTTTCTTCCCTGATGATATCCGCCACCGCCGGGGAAGTTACAAAATCACCAATATCCACCCCACGGCAAAGGCTTACTATCTCATCTTCTGTCAGTCTGCCGTTTATTACCGCTTCATAAGTTTTATTGATACTGTGTTTCGGATGAGTAACCTTATAGGTGAAATCGCCGTCGTTCGTTAAAAATATAAGCCCCTCGGTGTCATAGTCGAGTCTGCCTACGGGATAAAGACGAACACCATCAGGAAAATCACCCGACACAAGGTCTACAACAGTTCTTCTGCCACGGTCATCGGATGCTGAACTTAAAACTCCCGTAGGTTTATTGAGGGCTATATAAATTTTACTCTCTCCACCGGAAACAGGTTTGCCGTCAAAGGTTACTTTATCCCCCGATGAAACCTTTGTTCCAAGTTCCGTGACCACAACTCCGTTGACTGCAATTCTGCCGTCAACAATCAATTTTTCTGCGGCTCTGCGTGATGCTACACCGCACAAAGCAAGATATTTTTGCAAACGCATTTTATCTTCTGTCATTAAAATTCCTCTAATCTGCTTAGCACGTTCTCCTGTACATAAGAAAATATGCCCTTAAAATTTTACTGATACTTCTGATATAAGTTTTAGGCTCTACCCTTGCACAACTTGATGCCGAAACAATCTCCACACTGCCGATAAGGCTGCCTTTATAATATATCTCCGCATTGCCGAGGGAATCGCCGAAATTGACGGGCGCCTCAACTTTATCGGCAATATTATATTTGATTTCCACATCGGGCTGTGATCCGTTTTTTACGGGGATATCAAAGCCTTTTTCCGTAACGGCTTTTACAATATCACAAGCGCCGTTTACCGCCTGTACTCCCCTGACATACTCACCCGCCTTTAACACGGGTTTACACTCATAATTATCAAAGGCATAGTTTAGCATTGATATATGGTCATTCCAGTCATCGGGAGCGTTTAAAGTAACTGCTATAACCTGAAAGCCCTCCCTTGTTGCACTGGAAACAAGGCATCTGCCCGATTTTTTGGTAAAGCCGGTCTTAACTCCGTCGCAACCTTCGTACATCTTTAAAAGTTTATTATGGTTTTTAAGTTGGCGGTCATAATCCCTGCCCTGCCACGGAATCTTTTTACTCCATGTGGACACTATATCGCAAAACGATTTATCACACATTGCATAACGTGTTATCGCTGCAAGGTCTGCCGCCGTGGTGTAGTGGTCCTGGGCATCTAATCCGTTGGGGTTTTTAAAGTTTGTATCTTTTACTCCGATTTTACGGGCGGTTTCGTTCATAAGTTCTGCAAACGCCTCTACACTGCCTGATATGTGCATAGCAATCGCAACCGCAGCATCATTACCCGATGCCAACATCAAGCCGTATACAAGGTCACTTAAAGAAACTGTTTCGCCGTGACCAAGATACATTGACGAACCCTCTACCCCCACCGCCTTGGGATGCACCTTTACCATATCTTCGGGGTTGCCGTTTTCAAGGGCGCATATCGCCGTCATAATCTTTGTGGTACTTGCCATAGATCGCCGCTGACGGGCGTTTTTCTCATAAATAACCTCACCGGTCATTTTATCAATCACTATGGCGCTTGAAGCCGACACTCCTATTGCCCTGCACTCAAAACTGCCCGTAACACACAGTACGGCTAAAAAGACGGATATTATTTTTCTTATCAAAAAAATCACCTACCACTATAATAATAGTAGAAGGCAGATTTTTTTATGAATACAAATCAATTCTCAGAAATTACGGTTGTTTCGGTAGTTGTCTGGGTTTTCTCGCTCTTTTTTCCTTTGAATCCACTTAAAAGTGAATTGAACTTATTAAGCGCCTCGGGTATCATATCAACAACTCTGTCTACCGTAGACATAGTATTTGATACGGGCAGAATTCTGATAACATCTTTATTTACAATGAGAAAAGCAACCGGCTTGATTGACGCACCACCGCCACTGCCGCCGCCGAACATACGTCCGTCATTCTTTTTATCAAGAGGATTGGCACTGAATTCGCTGCCACCGGCACCGAATCCGAAACTTACTCTTGAAATGGGCACAATAGTCGCTCCATCGGGAGTGGTTACAGCATCGCCTACGATGGTGTTGACATCTACCATTCCCTTAATGTTTTCCATTGCAACACTTATAAGACCTTCAATTGGAGTTGACATATACATCTTCCTTTCAAATTTAATATTTATAGGTTTTTACTTTTTTTGATATAATTTATAAATACAGCAAAGGCAACAGCAAGTATGTTTACAACACGCGCCTTTACAACTGTATTAAATTCTGCATCCAGACACTCACCGTCAAATACGGGAGTTACATTGAAGTTATGGGATTTAACAGTAAACAGAGAGTCTACAAAACCGAAAATCCCATATATACCGCCCCACAGCACACCTGTTGCAATACCTGTTTGCGCGGCATCATCAAGCCCGAAGGTGACGGATAAATCAAATTTATCAATATGGATTTTCTTGCGCACATATCTTTTGCTTAAAAGATATGTATACTTGCCTCTTGCAATATTTACCCGCAGTTTTGTGATCTTTTCCAAAACGGTGTCGGTATCTTCCTTTTCTTCCCTGACAGAAGCAGGGCTGGGGGCAGGTTTATCTTTTTCAGGCAAATCAATCGTGATGCCAAGAAACGAAAGTCTGATTTCAGAACTGAATTTTTCGCCCTGATGCTTTGCAACAGATACCGTTACAGTAATTTTTATAAGAAGCAGCACAGTAATTATCAGTGCAACTGCCAACAATACAAAATACACCGGTCATACCACCCCGCTGAATAGTTTTGCCATTTTATGAGATTTTACTCTACATAGTCTGTCAGTTTCTCTTCCTGACTGTATTCGCTCTTGCCCGAAATATCAATATCAGAATCCACCTCGGGAAGGTCGCTTAGGGATTCAAGAGAAAAGCACCTTAAAAACTCCTCGGTTGTTGCATACAGAATAGGTCTGCCCGGAGCATCGAGTCTGCCTACTTCGTCAATGAGCCCGAGTTCTACAAGTTTGTTCATAGCGCCGTCACTGTTGACACCGCGTATAAACTCCACCGTTGAACGGGTGACAGGTTGATTATAGGCTATGATTGACAGTACTTCAAGTCCTGCATTGGAAATGGTGACTTTGCCCTTCTTTTCATTAAGAGCGCGGATGCAATCATAGTATTCGCTCTTGGTGCAAAGTTGATATTTTTCCTCGAACCGCACAAGTTTTATACCCCGGCGTTCATCCTGTTCATAGTCTGCCTGCATCTTTTCGAGTGTTTGCCGCATGGCAGCCTTCGAACACGACGTTACCTCGCATAGTCTTTCAATAGCGACGGATTCTCCCGACGCAAACAGTATTCCCTCGATAGCCGCTTCAAGATTTATCTTATCCATCAAATTCACCGCTTAATGTATTGTTTTTACTCTTTCCCAGTTTGAAGTACAGTTCTTCGCCTTCGCCATACGCCACAAGCGAACTCATCTTCAAAAGTTCAAGTATAGCCAAAAAGAGTGCTACTGCCTCACTCTTGCTTTTTACATCCTTAAATGCACTGGCAAAGGAAAGTCTCTTTTTATCTTTAAGTTTTGAAATAAGCCTGTCCGCCCTGTCTTTAACCGATACCTTTTCTCTGCCTACAACACCCTCAAAATTCGATTTGGGTGGCGGGGCTTTGCGCTCGGTCTTTTCCAGTACAGTCATAAACGCTTCCGTAAGACGCTCTATGCTGACCTGTTCCACGTCCCTTTTAACAGGAGGAAAATCCAACTCCTCCGCAAGTTTATAAAAATTAAGGGCACCGTCAAACTGCTTCTGTTTAAATATCTCCGACACCGTCTTCATAAGTCGGCGTTTCTTTAATGCATCGGTAAGGTCACGGGCGATTTGCTCTGCATCGTCATCTTCGTCGTGCTTTGGCAAAAGCGCTCTCGATTTGATATAAAGTAAATTTGACGCCACTACAAGAAATTCGCCCGATACTTCGAGGTTCATCTCTTTCATACCGTTGACATATTCTATATATTGGTCTGTGATTGCAATCAATGATACGGAACATATATTAAGTTTATTCTTCTTAATTAGATGCTCCAAAAGATCAAGGGAACCTTCAAAAGAAGAAAGTTTAAAGGTTAAATCCATCCTAAAACACCAATCCCACAAGAATGTTTATAAACACAAGCACCCAGTTTTTTAAAAACGACAAAACAGGGGTCAGCACATTAAAAACTATAAGTGCCATTAAAATTATGCCCGAATATCTTTCAAACTCATAAAACTTATATTTTGCCCTCGGCGGCAAAAACTCCATAAGCACCTTTGAACCGTCAAGGGGCGGTATCGGGAGAAGGTTAAAAATCATAAGACCTACATTAAGATAAACACAGGCGCTGAATATGTTGTAGAAAAACACAGTAAAAGTGTTTGCCGAAACGAAGCGCTCCATAGCGGCAATTACAAAAGAAAAAAACAGTGCAAGAACAAAGTTTGCAAAAGGACCTGCAAGAGATACCACAATAGCGCCTTTTTTGGCATCACGGAAATTACGCGGATTTACAGGAACGGGTCTTGCCCATCCAAACCCGAAAAACAACAGACAGATTGTGCCCATAAGGTCCATGTGATGCACAGGATTAAAAGACAGTCTTCCGCTGTACTTTGCAGTTGGATCGCCCATTTTAAGCGCTGCATAGCCATGGGCATACTCGTGGAAAGTCAATGCTATAAGCAGTGCCGGTAAACTTAATATTAAAGAGAGAAATCTCGCTTTTAAACCCATTATTGAATTCTCCTTAATGCAATTAGTTGTACTGATAAAATTGTACCATTTTTTTAATATTTTGTCAATCGGCTAATAGTATATACAAAAACGGCAATCCGTAATCTCCGGACTGCCGTTTGTTTTGTTTACAGAGAAACGCCGTTTCTCAACTTGATTGATTTTTTGTCAAGGTCTTCAACAATTACATCAACTACTTTGAGAACTTCCTCTTTGGTAAGGGTTCTCTCAGGATGTGAAAAGACGATTCTTATCGTGATTGCCTTGCCGTTTTCATCTGTGTAAGTATCTACTACGCTTACATTCTTTATAAGATTGCATCCTGTTTTTTCTATTGCCTCGGATATTGGTGCATAGGCAGGTGACACAAATGAAAGGTCTATCTCGATTTCCGGGAATTTAGAGGGTTCTGCATAAGCGATACCCGCATTATCAATAGTTGCAAAATCTGCAACATCTATCTCGGCATATACGATATTTGCCTTTTTGTCAATCTTTTTGGCAACGGCAGAGTTTACAACACCTATCTCGCCGATAAGTTTGCCGCCGCAGTAAATCTTATTAAGATTTTTGGGGTGCTGATATGAATGGGTTGCCTCCGCTTTTTCAAATTTAAGAGGCTCGTGCTTGATATCGTCGGCAATAACCGCCAGAATATCGCGCAGTTCAAAATACAACTGCTCGGTGTCTTTTGTTTTACTATACATCGTAACAGCAAGTTTTTTACGTTCGTTACAAAGTCCGTCGGCACCAATGCCCTCAACAACTCTGCCCACCTCAAAAACAGCAAAATCACTTGCATAAGACGTATTATACTTAACCTGACAAAGTTGTGTGGGAATAATTGATTTGCGGATGGTTTTTATATTGGGGTTTGTGGCGTTTATAAGTTCTACATTATCCTCTACCTCAATACCCAATGCCTTGTATTCATCGTAATATGCCCACACATACGAATGAAGTTCGTGCATGGAATAGCGCTTAACCAAAATATCTTTGATTCTGTCCTCATCGGTTTTCTCTCTGTCTGCCCTTACAGGATACAGAGGCGCCTCGGCTGTGTGAACATCAAAGTTATCGTAACCGTAAATTCTGGTGATTTCCTCTATAATATCTGCCTTTATGGTAACGTCTTTTGTGGCTCTCCAACTGGGGATATCAACAGTGAACACATCGCCGTCAAGTTCAACGCCGAAACCGAGGGATTTAAGCGTTTTAACTATTGTGTCATTGTCTATCTGTATACCTGTATACTTATTTACAAATGCTTTATCAAATGTGAGTGTGACATCGTCATACTTAAACACATACTCGTCAGTAAAGGCGGAAACCACCTTTGCCTCACTATCAATATCGGTAAGGAGTTTTACAAATCTTGCAACGGCAACAGCGGTCATTTCGGGGTCAAGGCACTTTTCGTAACGCATTGACGCGTCTGTTCTGTGGGCAAGTCTTACGGTGGATTTTCTTATTGAAGCAGCATCGAAAGTAGCAGATTCAAGAGTAAGAGTGGAAGTATCCTCTACTATCTCTGAATCAAGGCCGCCCATAATACCTGCAATAGCCACGGGAGTATCGCCGTTACAAATCATAAGGGTGTTTTCGTCAATCTCTCGCTCAACGCCGTCAAGGGTTGTGAATGTAAAGGGTTTATCAAAGCGTTTTATCCTGATTTTTTCAACCTTACGGGAATCAAACGCGTGCATAGGCTGACCCATTTCCAGCATGAGATAGTTTGTGAGGTCAGCAAGGAAATTAAGCGCTCTCATTCCGCAGTAATACAAACGTATTCTCATATTAACGGGGCTCACATGCTTTGATATACCGCCGAATTTAATTGAAGAATATCTCTGGCAAAGGGTATCCTCTATTTTAAGGTCTACTTTTTCGAGATTATCATAAACAGACAAGTCTGCAACATCAAGAGGCTTCAACTCTCTGCCTGCAAGTGCCGCAAATTCACGGGCTATACCGTAATGTCCCCAAAGGTCGGGACGATTGGTAAGGGATTTGTTATCTACCTCGAAAACTATGTCGTCTATCTCATAAATATCTTTTAAATCCGTTCCGTTTGCCACGTCTTCGGTTATATCCATAATACCTTCGTGGCTGTCGCTTATGCCGATTTCCTTTTCGGAGCAGCACATAC
>SVKG01000048.1 GCA_015068565.1 Oscillospiraceae bacterium
TGTGCTGTTCATGGCGTTGATGCAGATGAACTTATTGCTAAAATCAATATGTTTTTGGGTAATAAATAATTTGATTACAAAAAAGCCCTTGGCTTAGGCGATGCTCCATAGGGAGAAATCGCCTAAGCCAAGGTTTTTTTATGCAAAAATATTTGCCAACTGTGTAATTACAAAACATACTGCAACACCTACGCCGGTGGGCAGCAGAAAAGAGAGTAAGGTCCATTTTATGCTTTTAGTCTCTTTGTATATAGTCATTAAGGTGGTGCTGCACGGAAAATGAAACAGAGTAAAAATCATTACGTTTATAGCAGTGATAACAGTCCACCCGTTTGAGATGAGGAGTGCCCCTAACTCGGGCAGAGTTTCCATAGTCACCAGTTGACCTGCGGCAGTGTAACACATCAGCAGTATAGGCAGCACTATTTCGTTTGCGGGAATCCCGAGTATAAAAGACAATAATATATATCCGTCAAGACCTATAACCCGTGCAAAGGGGTCTAAGAATGATGCTCCGATGCTGAGCAGTGACTCACTGCCTATCTGCACGTTTGCAGTCAGCCATATAATAGCGCCGAAAGGTGCTGCTATTGCCGCGGCACGTGCAAGTACAAAAAGTGTCCTGTCAAATATTGACCTGTATATAACTTCGCCGATTTTTGGTTTTCTGTAAGGGGGCAGTTCCAGTGTAAACTGTGATGGCGTACATTTTAAAACAGTAACGGAAAGAAAATATGAAATTATAAATGTGGCAATCACTCCTGCAATAAGGACAGCAAGAATTGCAAAAGCAGAAACAGCGGATTTTGCCCAGAAAGTGTATGAGTTTGCAAAAAATATGCCTGATATTGCTATAAGGAGCGGAAACCGTCCGTTGCAGGGCATAAAGTTGTTAGTTATAATGGCTATCAGTCGTTCCTTTGGTGAGTCTATAATTCTCGTGCCCGTAACACCTGCTGCGTTGCATCCCAACCCCATACACATTGTAAGACACTGTTTGCCGTGAGCGTGGCATTTTTGGAATATGCCGTCAAGATTAAACGCCATCCTGGGTAAATACCCCAAGTCCTCCAAAAGGGTAAACAGTGGGAAGAATATCGCCATAGGCGGCAGCATTACGGATATGACTCGTGATAATGTGCCGAATACTCCCGTAACCAGTAAATTGTAGAGCCATTGGGGAGAGTTGAGCGTTTTAAATACGTTGCCAAGCCATACCTCTATACGCAAAAATAAGGCAGAAAGCAGAGCGGACGGGTAGTTTGCGCCAATAATCGAAAGATAAAAAATGAATCCTATCAGGCATAGCATAATCGGTATACCAAAAGATTTTGATGTAATGATTTTGTCAATCTTCCTGTCTCTGGCGGAATGTTGTCCGTTTTTGTATATAACACATTTATCGGCAATTTTTTCTGCGAGAATAACGATTGAAGCGGTCACTTTGTCGCTGATGTTTGATTCTGTCACGCCGTAACTTTCAAGTTTTTCTTTTTCTTCGTGTAGTAAATTTTCAATAAAATGGTTGTGTTCAAGACCTGCTTGTTTTAAAATTCTTTTATCGCCGCAAAGAAGCCTTATGGCAATAAACCGGTGTGAAAGTCCGTCAGATGGCAGAACAGTTGAAAGGGCCTTGCATATAACCTTTATACTGCTTTCAATAATTGAATCATACCGCACTTTGCAAACGTCTTTGCAAGGATTTTCCATGGCGTTTTTAATCTCTTTAAGTAACGGCGCTACTCCTTTCTTCTTTGAGGCACTGATGCCGACTACGGGAATTTTCAAAATTTTACTGAGCAGGTTCAGGTTGATGTCGATATTTCTTTTCTTCGCCTCGTCCATAAGGTTTACGCACAAAATACAATTGGGTGTGATTTCAAGTATTTGCAGTACAAGATTGAGATTTCTTTCAATACAGGTGGCGTCTGCTACAATAACCACAGTTTTTGCCATTTTTGAACATATAAAATCTCCCGCAATTTCCTCTTCTTTGGAACTTGAAATAAGAGAGTATGTGCCGGGCAGGTCAACAACAGTATATTTTTCGTTATCGTATGTATAGTGCCCGACGGCATTGGCAACGGTTTTTCCCGCCCAGTTGCCGGTGTGTTGCTTCAATCCGGTCATTGCGTTAAACACCGTACTTTTTCCCACGTTGGGATTTCCTGCTAATGCAATAACTCTTTCGTTCACGTCAATTTTTTCTTTGTTCTCTTTTAATACGTTTTTTTGAGTAGATTGAAGGGAAAGTCCCATATCACACCTCCGAAACGGTTTTTATTATAATATGGAGTTTTCCGATGTAACGTGAAAACAGCCGACAGTTTTCTGTCGGCTGTTTTGCATTGCAGATGATTATCTGTTTTTATTGTTTTCGTTGTTCTGTCTGTTTTCGTTATTCTGCTTGTTTTCGTTATTCTGTTTCTGAAGATTTTTCTTATCCATTTTTAGAACCTCCTTAAATTGATGCGGTAATAGTACCTCTTATATTATTTTCATAAGTCAAAAAATAATGTATCAAAAATATGCCAGATACTTGAATTTTTTTGGAAAATGATATAAAATTAACTTAATAGTTTTTGAAAGGTATTGGTTTGATGAAAAAACTCATAAAATCATATAATATATTTATAATACTGGCAGTTGCAGTTGTTTTGCTCACAGTTGTCTGTGTGCCTGTTTACGGTTTGGGCGATATGTCGGAATACCTGTCAGTTTTTCAAAATACAGGTCTTTATAATGTAAGTGAAGATACTTTATGTATTGCACAGTCTTATGGTATAGACACTAATTCGCAGGGAGCACAGAATCTTTTTGAGATGTTTCTTGGTTCAATAGTTAATCTCAATAAGATACTTTTTTCTGATACAGTCTTTAATATTCATTTTTTAAGCAGTGTATACTGTATTGTGTTTTTGCTTGGTATGTATTTTTTGCAAAAAAACACAAAACTTGAAAAACCATCCCTCAACTATCTGTTTTCTGCTCTTTTAAGTGTGGTTTTTCTTGATTTGGGATATCTTGCGTATTTTAATTCTTTCTATTCCGAGGCGCTCATCTTTGTGCTTGTAATATCGATTGCTGCACTGACGGTTTCTCTGATACACAAGTTTTCGTATTTAAAGATTATACTCCTCTCTCTGTGCCTGGTTGTGTTTTCCGGATTAAAGGTGACGGGTGCATTGATAGCACTTTTGTTCGGAGTCCTTCTTGTTTTGTACTTTAAAGATGCAGAGGGTAAAAAGAAAATTCTGTCCGCTGTCTTGGCAACCCTTGTTATTGTAACTTCTGCCGTGTCGGTGTTCAGTGCGCAGATTCCCGCACGGGATGTCAAACTTTATAACCACGTTTATAATGATATAGTACAAAATAATAAAGGCGATTTTTCGGATTTAAATCTTAAAGAAGTTGTTGATAACCCTACGATAGAAGATATGGAAGAAGCGGTTGCGGATATAACCTACGGTGATTTGGTAAAGTATTACGCTAAAAACCCCTCTGTATTTATAAACAGTCTTAAATCTGCGGCGAACAATTCGTATTTTCTTATTCTTGATTTTGCAAGTTACAGAGAAGCGGGGGCATATTACGGCATCCGTGATATGCTTAACCTTAAAATATGGAATAAACTTAGAAGAACAGTCATCCCCAGTGGTTTGCCTGTAATACTGATATTTATGGTCGCTTATGTATGCGTGTCTGTAAAAGAATATTTAAAGTATTCAAAAATCAAGGACCGCAATAGGTATGGTGTTGCTTTGTTTTGTACGGTGCTGCCCGTTGCGGCTATTTGTGAGATGATAGGTACCGTGCTTACCACAGGGCAGATACTTATCAGCAAAAATATGTTTGTATTCGGAATTTATTTTGATCTTATGATTGTTACTGCAATTGTATGGGGAGTATCAACCCTTGTTTCCCGACGTGATTCAATCAAGGAGAAGTACGGTGTAAATCAGTAGGCAGTTGCGTTAGTATCCGAACACGCCTAAGGAGGTGTAGTCTTGTTAAATATAGTGTTGGTTGAGCCGGAGATACCGCAGAATACCGGTAATATAGCAAGAACATGTGCGGCCACAGGGGCAAGATTGCATCTTGTGCGCCCGTTGGGATTTGAGATAGACGATGCTAAACTCAAAAGGGCAGGGCTTGATTACTGGCATATGCTTGATATCACTTTTTATGATAATATAGATGACTTCTTTGCTAAAAATAAAAACGGAACATTTTATTATTGCACCACAAAGGCAAAGAATAAATATGATGACCCGGTGTATAAAGACGGAGATTACCTTGTTTTCGGCAAAGAAACAAAGGGACTGGACGAAGCGCTGTTAAAAGCCAATCCCGACACGTGTATCCGTATTCCGATGGTTGACGGAGCGCGAAGCCTTAATCTGTCAAACTCGGTAGCCATAGTGGTTTATGAGGCGTTAAAGCAGAATGATTTTTTCGGTCTGCAAAGACAGGGCGAACTAACAAAATTTGAATGGTAGAGGAGAGAGGTTATGAAAAAAATCCAACTTATTACAGACAGTGCATCTGATATTAATTTGACATTGGCACAAGAGTGCGGCATACACGTTATTCCTATGAATATTACTTTTGGTGATAAGTCGTACAAAGACCAGTATGAAATCAGCACCGAAGAGTTTTATAAAAGATTAAAAACCGAGGAAACCCTTCCTAAAACTGCACAGGTATCTATCAACGATTTTCAGGAAGTATTTTCAAAGTATGCTGATTGTGATATAATCTGTTGTCTGCTGTCAGCCAAAGCAAGTGGAACATATCAGAACGCTTGTATAGCAAAGAATATGGTTACAGAGGAAAACCCTGATGCAAGTATCACCGTTGTTGACAGTAATGGTTTCACTTACGGCTACGGGATGTGGTTGATATATGCGTCAAAAATGATAGAAGACGGTGCAACGGCTGATGAGATAGTAAGTTTTCTTGAAGAATGTTGTAAAGATACGGAAATAATGCTTACTGTTGAAACACTGGATTATCTGCAAAAGGGTGGCAGAATTAAAAGCAGTGCCAAAATAATTGCAAATGTATTGGACCTTCATCCGATTCTTTATACAGAAGACGGTTTGATAATGAGTTTTTCAAAGGTGAGAGGCACTAAAAAACTTATCGAAAAACTCTCCGATATTGTGGCAGAAAGAATAGGGGACGATCACAGAATCGCAGTGCTTAATGTTGACGCTCCCGAGATAGGGGATAAACTTAAAGAATCCCTGCTCAGCAAAATCCCCGATGCCGAGATTATGACCTCATCGGTAGGTGCATGTGTAGGTGTCCATGCAGGTCCCGGAGCCTTCGGCGCGATATACAGAAAAAAAGATATGTAATACAAAAAAGCCAACCCGCACGGGTTGGCTTTTTTTAAATATTAAAAAACTTTTTAAAATTTTCTGAAAGTATCATATTGTTCTGCTTGTCTGTAAGGGATAAATTCATAAACCTCTCTAACTCCTCGGCGTGATTCCACATGGGGAAATCACAACCAAAAAACAACTTTTCATCACCAAAGGCGGAAATGAGTTTTCGTGCATACCCGGTTGACATAAAAGGCAGCGAAGAGGAAGTATCGTAGAATATATTTTCCCGTCCGGCAAGACACCGAACCGAGTCTTCCCAACGCTGATATCCGCCGAAATGCGCGGCAAACATTATCTGCTCAGGGAAACTTTCTGCTACATTTTTGAGTCTTTCGGGTGAGGAATAATCGTATCTGTCGTCGCCTGTGTGAAACAGTATCGGCATTCTTCCCTCTGTCACCTCATAAATTTCAAACGCTTTTTTGTCGTCGATGTTAAATTGCTGAAAATCAGGATGCAGTTTAATTCCTTTAAGGTTGTTGTCTATGCAGAACTGTACCTGTCCCTCAATGTCGTCATAGTCGGGGTGTAGAGTGCCGAACCCAATAAATTCGGGGTGCTTTTTGCATTCGTCTGCTATAAACTGATTGATGCTTTCCACCTGATGTGTAGTTGTGGCAGTAGAGCATACAAGGTAGTGGGTAACATCAATCTCTCTTCCGCTTGAAATAATTGCCGCAGATACGCCGTTGTCCGATTCCATTTCGATATCATAGAATTTGCCTATGGCAGATACAGCCTTAACGGCAATCTTATCCGGAAAGATGTGTCCGTGGGCGTCGCATATTTCGTAACTGTTTATAAAATCTTTAAGTTTTTCTGTCATACATAGTCTTCTTTCAATAAAAATATGCTTAATTATACACCCCTGCGATAAACAAATCAAGTAAAAAAGTCTGCTTTTTAAGCAGACTTTTTAAAATATGAATTATCCAAGTTCAATCAGACCGTAGTCACCGTCTTTACGTTTGTAAACCACACACTTGTCAGAGGTTTCTGCATTGTTGAAGATGTAGAACGTGTGTCCGAGCAAATTCATTTGTAAAATTGCCTCTTCCGCACTCATGGGTTTGTTTTCGTACTTTTTGGTTTTAACAATCTTAAACTCTTTTTCTTCTTCGGGTAAAATGTCGGCAGCGGGAATGTCAAACGCACCTGTTTTGAGTTTCTTTTCAAGACGGGTTTTCTGTTTGCGTATCTGCCGTTCCAGAACATCGATTGCCTTGTCAATGGCGGCATACATATCATTGTTGGAAATCTCTGCTCTGAATATCATGTTTTCGTGATATACAGTAAATTCCGCTATGTGATCGTCCTTCTGAACGGAGAAGGTCACGGTAGCGTATGCAGTTTCAGGGAAAAACTTTTCGATTCTTTGAAGTCTTTTTTCTGAATACTCTTTTAAGCCTTGTGTAACTTCGATTTTTCTGCCTGTAAATTTAATGTTCATACCAACAACTCCTTTTCCCATGATGAAACATTAACTAATGTTCCTTATAGAATATATACCCGTTTTTTGGTGGCGTAAACATTTTTTGTAAAAATATTGTCGGCCGAATTGATTTTTAAATTAAAATAGTATATAATAGACCTATAATACTTTTTGGAGGGATTGCTATGAACTGGGAAAAAGAATATGAAAACTGGTTGTCTTGCGATGTTGTTGATGATATCACAAAGGCAGAACTTAAAAGTATAAGTGACAACGAGGAAGAGATTAAAGAAAGATTTTATAAAAACCTTGAATTCGGTACAGCAGGTTTGAGAGGCGTCATAGCAGCAGGAACTAACAGAATGAATATTTATACTGTCCGTAAAGCGACACAGGGAATTGCGGCAGATATTATAAAATGCGGCGAAGAAGCCCGAGGTGTGGTAATATCTTATGACAGCCGTAACATGTCTTATGAGTTTGCTATGGAAACGGCCAAAGTACTTGCTGCCAATGGAATCAAGGCTTATGTTTTTGATGAACTCCGTCCTGTGCCGGAACTGTCTTTTGCGGTGAGGTATCTTAAATGTGCAAGGGGTATTATGATAACCGCCAGTCATAATCCCAAGGAATATAACGGATATAAAGCATACGGTGCAGACGGCGGTCAACTTCCTCCGGAGTCGTCGGATTATGTAACATCAATCATTGACAGTATTGATATTTTTAAAGATATCAAAGTTATGGCGGAGGATGAAGCCAAGGCAAAAGGTCTGATTTCAGTTGTAGGCGAGGAAATAGATAAAGCATATCTTGCTGCTGTTAAGGAGCAGTCTGTCAACGAGGAAAACTACCGTATCCTTGGCGATGATTTCAAGATTGTATATTCTCCCTTCCACGGTGCGGGAAATAAGCCTGTAAGAAAAATTCTTGAAATGACCGGAGCAAAGAATGTTTTTGTTGTTAAAGAGCAGGAGATGCCCGACGGTAATTTCAGTACAGTTAAATCCCCGAACCCAGAGGATAAAGAGGGATTTGCCCTTGCTATCGAACTTGGCAAAAAGGAGGATGCAGACGTAATTTTTGCCACTGACCCTGATTGTGACAGAATAGGTGTTGTTGTTAAAGACGATAAAGGCGACTATATCACTTTGACAGGTAATCAGATGGGCGTTTTGCTTACTGAGTTTATATTAAGAAATAAAAAAGCGAACGGAACATTGCCCGATAACGGGGCTGTTATAAAAACAATTGTAACCACTCCCATGGTTTGTCCTATTGCGGAAGAATACGGTGTAAAGGTTTATGATGTTTTGACCGGCTTTAAATTTATCGGCGAGAAAATGACCGATTTTGAGCAGAACAATTATTATAACAGATTCCTGTTCGGTTTTGAGGAAAGTTACGGTTGCCTTGCCGGAACCTACGCCAGAGATAAGGATGCCGTAGTTGCCGCTATGCTTATATGCCAGATGGCGGCAGATTATAAAGTGCAGGGACTCACTCTGTATGAGGGACTTGAAAAACTTTATAAAAAATACGGATATTATTATGAAAAACTTCATACCTTTGTCCTTAAAGGACTTGACGGTGTGGAAAAGATTAAATCAATAATGGAAAGATTCAGGCTTAATCCCGTTAAAGAAGTTAACGGCATCGCCGTAACCGATGTGTGGGATGTCAAAAAAGGAGTTGCGATTGCCGCTGACGGCACTTGCGAAAAACTTGATTTTCCGCCCTCTGACGTTATTAAGTATTATTTTGAGGACGGTTCATGGGTGGCTATGCGTCCGTCAGGCACCGAGCCTAAAATCAAGTTCTATTTCGGCGTGAGGGATAATGATGGTGACAGTGCCAAAGCCAAGATGGAATCCCTGTGTGAAAGTATCTTGAAAATGATGTAAAAACTGCCTAAAAGTAAATTATATTATTGACAATATTTGTGTATAATGATATGATTTATATAATTAGTATATGGTAGAGGTGATAATGTGAAAGATATTATGCTTCTTGGTAAAAAGGTCCTCTTTTCCGAGTCGCCTGTGCTTTTAAAATATGCTCCCGACGAGGATTGGCTTAAATATTGGAATCCCCGAGGCGGCAACTGGAAGGTGGAAGACGGATACCTTGTAGGAGAGGAGAAGGGTAATAAAGGCGGAATACTCCTCAGCAGAGAACGATTTGAGCAGAATGTTATGCTCTCGTTCACGGTTTCTACTGTTTTACCTGCCACAAGAGATCTTAATGCGGTTTACTGTGCCAACTGGGATGAAACCACAGATTACCTTGGTGATTCGTACGTTTGTGGTCTTAACGGCTGGTATGAGCATAAAAGCGGTATTGAAAGAAATCTCGGCTCTAATATCTATACAACCACATCTTTGTATAAGTACACCCCCGGAACGGAAGTCCGTATGACGGCGGGTGCGATAGGCGGACATAACTTTATGGTGGTTGATGATGTGCTTGTAAGCGAACTTATAGACCCTATGCCAATAAAGGGCGGTTATGTGGGTTTTTCGCCGTACTGCACCAAACTTAAAATCAAAGATATCGAGATTCGTGAAATACTTTGGGAAAAACTGGTTCAGGAGTATGAACCGGAATTTTAATAGAGTTAAATATACTAAAATACAAGGAGGATTTAAAAATGGGAACATCAGATTTTCGTTATAATACCGGTGCCACAAGAGTTCCTTGGGCAGCAGTAGGTGAGAACTATAATGTTCATGATTTGATGGAAATTATTCGTTTTCTTATGCAGGGCGAAGGAAAGGAATATGACGAAGCAATTACAGCAGTATGGGAGCAGGTTAAAAAACTTGATGCTTTGGCAACACCTCCCGGAAAACTTTCGTTGGGTAGCAAGGTAGAACAGGCAGAGGCTGCTTGTAACGAATACCTTGGAACAACAACTTCTACATTTGTTGCCAATGCAACTGCCGGTTTTGAAATTGCATATAAATATGCTAACTTAAAGCCCGGTGATGAGGTTATAGTTCCTGCTATAACTTTCGTTGCTACT
>SVKG01000049.1 GCA_015068565.1 Oscillospiraceae bacterium
TTTTTTAAAGTTTTTTAAACTTTTTTAAATTGCTCCCTCGGAGTGAGTGCTTTACTAATATATCACGCCTCTCCCCTCTTGTCAAGAGGTTTTTGACGATTTTTACACATAAAAAGCCGACAAGACTTGAACCATCTCATCGGCTTGGCACCCCCTGCGAGAATCGAACTCACAACTAACCCTTAGGAGGGGTTTATTATATCCATTTAACTAAAGGGGCTTACACGAAAAGTATTATAACACGGAACAGACAAAATGTGAAGAGTTTTTTTAAAAAAAGTAACGGTTTTATATAAACACACATATAATAGTATAGTTCTATTTACATAAAGGAGGGTTAAGATGAAAACAATTCAAACAGCCCAGATATTGGGAACGGGGTATCTGACGGTAAGAGTAACAGCTGCCGACAATGCTCTGCCGATTGAAGGTGCAACCGTAACCATAACATCGGGACGCGGCGACAACACTGTCCTGATAAATACACAGACAACGGGCAGATCAGGAGAAACAGAACGTATTGAACTTTCTGCGCCACCCAAGGAATTGTCACAAACTCCCGGCAACGAAAACACTTATGCTAAATATAATGTCAGAGTCGATTTTCCCGGATATTATACCGTAGAAAACATCGACGTTCCCGTATTTGACGGACAAATATCTATACAGCCTACTCAAATGATACCTCTCCCATTAAACGACAAAAGCGGCAAAAAAACCACAATATTAGAGAGCGAACCCGAATTATAAGGAGTGTGAATTATGCCCCCATTAACACCTGTAATACCAGAAAACATTACAGTACATTTAGGTACACCTGATTCTGATGCCGACAACGTCACGGTATCGTTTCCCGATTACATAAAAAACGTGGCTTCCAGCGAAATATATCCCACCTGGCCCGAAAATGCTTTACGAGCAAACATATATGCCATAATTACTTATGCACTAAACCGCGTTTATACAGAATGGTACAGATCAAGAGGTTATGATTTTGATATTACAAATTCCACCGCTTTTGATCAGGCTTTTTCGCCCGGGAGAGATATTTTTGCAAACATCAGCAGAATAGTTGATGAGTTATTTAACGATTATGTAAGAATGCAAGGTTCGGTTGAACCATATTTTACACAATTCTGCAACGGCACCACTGTTACTTGCCCCGGACTTTCTCAATGGGGAACCGTGACATTGGCAAACCAGGGGCTGACACCTTTTGAGATTTTAGAAAATTACTACGGAAACAACATTGAATTAGTACAGAACGCGCCTATTGAGGATATAGAAGAATCATACCCGGGAACACCGCTACGCGTGGGTGATGTGAATAACGATGTTAAACTGATTCAGATAAGGCTTAACAGAATTTCAAAAAACTGGCCGCTTATACCGAAAATCAGAACTCCCGATGGAACATTCGATGTTGAAACCTTTAATGCAGTTAAGAAATTCCAGGAAATATTCAACCTTGACGAGGACGGAATAGTAGGTAAATCAACCTGGTACAGAATACTTTATGTATATAATTCTGTCAAAAAACTTTCCGAACTTGATTCCGAGGGGCTATCATACAGTGATATCTCCCAACAATTTACCGGCGCTCTGCGTGTCGGCGCAACTGGACCTTACATAGAATATTTGCAGTACTTACTCAGTATTATCGGAGATTTCAATGATGCGATACCACCGGTTAGCATCGACGGTATATTTGGATCAAGCACTGAAAACGCCGTAAGAGCATTCCAGAATGAATATGGACTTTCCTCTGACGGAATAGTTGGCGAAGAAACATGGAACAGGATTATTGAAGTATTCGATGGCATTGTGGATGTATTGCCGCAACAATATTGGGGTTCGAGGGCAGAACCCTATCCAAATATGCGGTTGCTCCTCGGAATGAGCGGCCCCTCAGTATCTACTATACAGACATATTTGAGTACCATTGCTGATTTGTATCCCTCTGTTCCCAAAATAAGTGTTACCGGCTATTACGGAGAACAAACCCAAAATGCCGTAGCCGCATTCCAACGGTTTATCGGACTATCAGATACAGGTATTGTAAACGGGCCTACTTGGGCGGCTGCTGCCCGTTTGTATTCCGACATAATAGAGGGCAGAGAAAAAGAAAACGGTCAATATCCCGGTGATTCTACAAATTAAAGGAGTGAAATCGTATGGCAACTACCCTTACCTCACAGCCGTATATAAATACAAAAACCGATATAAACGATGACCGCAGAAATATTTTTGAATTACAAAAGTTTTTGCAAAAAATATCTGAATCAGATCCGCAAATAGAATTTATCAACACAGACGGAATTTACGGAGACGAAACCGCAAATGCTGTGCGTAAATTCCAGGAAACGAGAAATCTGCCCTCAACAGGAACAGTTGATTACGAAACATGGGACAGGATTTTTAACGAATACAGTGACATCATGGAAAGAGACGCTGACCCACTCCCCTTTCATGTATTTCCGATAGAGGTTTTGGAAATCAAATCAGGAGACAACGGTGATCACGTCATAGTAGTTCAGCTTATGTTAAACAATTTTGCAAACAAATACAGGAATTTAAACAGCATAAGCGTAACAGGAAAATACAACAACGAAACCGCAAATGCCGTAAAATCATTTCAGAATACGCTTTTGTTGACACCCACAGGCAATATTGACCGCAAGACATGGAACGAGATGACCAGATTATACCGCGCATTAGTAACGAACAAAGATTAAAATTATACACAAATACAAAAAGTGCAGTTGCCACCCTTGACAACTGCACTTAAATTTATATTGTATACTTTATTCAGCATCATAACTTTCGATTTCTTTTAAAGCTTTTGGAAAGTCGCCCGAAACAGCATTAATAAATGCTTCTTCCGGAACAATTCTCCACTTGCTTCCATTTTTGACAACTTTAATAACAACCTCGTTTGTAACTGTTTCCAGCTCGTCATCATTTGCAATACTGTTCAAAATTTTTTCCATTCGTTCAATAGACTTTTTCTCAGCAACAAACGCATCAGCATAAGTGGCAGTACTCATAAATTGCACAGTTTCGCTTAAAAGTCTCCTTAAAACGGGCAACATATCAATTGCAGTAATTTTGGCAGTTACATTAACCGTGTTATCATCAATCTGCTTAGAAGATACAATATCATACTCCAAATCATCGAAAAATTTGGTTAAATACATCTGATTATCTGAAAACAAGGAATATGTATCTTCGTATTTATCCATATCAATGAATTCTGTTGTAGTTTTAAAATCACAGATTTTGAACGCCACCATTACGCTATCAACAATATCTTCTGCTTTATTCACTGCATCATCAACTGCATTACAGGCTGTTATACCAAACAAAACAGATACACAAAGCAATATTAAAAGCAGTCTTTTAATCATATTTATTCTCCTTGTCTGTTATTCTCATTTAATTATAATCCTTTTGAAGAAAAATGTCAACAACGGATATTTCAAAACCTTCATGTCAAATTGTTTATGAATTTTTTACATGAATTAAAGACTGCCGGCCACACGCCACAAGCAAAGAGGGCAATAAGCATATATCGGATAGAACCGGAGAGGCGGTCACTTTGACAGAGCATTTCAAGGGGTGCTTTAAGACCCTCTTTAATTATCAACACCACGGTTAACCCTAAAAAAACTTTTAGTATCTGTGCCCACCAAATGGCTTTTGTATCAAACCGTACATATTTCCGGTCAATTTCAAACCCTGCCCATGCACCTAATACAAGGCCAAACATTTTATATGAAAAATCAATTCCACTGTACAGATTTTGCGAATCGACATTCGCGGGAAAACGGTAAAACTCCATATATATGAGATACAAAAAAGAAAGCGCAGACATAAAGGCAAAAAGCCGTCTCATGCCGTGTTTTTTAGACATTGCCCTGTTAACCACCGGACGCAAAGAATAAATCAATATCACCGCAATAATCGCTGATACAGACACATCGGCAAACGTGTGTACACCAAGATACATTCTTGACAACGGCACCAATACAGAGATCAGCAGACAGATAATCTTTATCGTGATATTTTTTGTTGTTCGTGCGATAGTACCGAAAGTTCCCACGGCTATCTGCGAATGCCCACTGGGGAACGAATACCCCACGGCACCCTCCCGTGCAGATTCCACAATTGTAAACGTCTCATCCCTTAACCACGGTCTGGGTATACGGAACGTGATTTTTAAAAACTGGTTTATCAGCAGACCGAAAAAACTTACTGCCAGTAAATAATAGCCGTCCCTTTTGTTAACACACCAAAGCATAATAAAACACACTATTACGAATATTGTTTCAGCACCAAAATTTGTTATTAAAGAAAAGAAGACATCTAAAAACGGTGTGCGTATATCCTCAAATAATCTTAAAAGTTCCATTCAGCACATCCCCGAATACTACTTATTATAAATCAACACCCAAAAAGTTTTTAGCCAAAATTCCAACCACGAACGAAACAACTGCCACGCTTACGCTGATAATTGACATTTCAAGAAATTTAGGCTTAAAGCGTTCGCTTTTAACTACTGAAATATAGTATGTAAATCCGGCGATTATTAAAATAACTATTGCTATCATAGTCAACAGCGCTATTAAATACTGGCTGTTATCCAACAATAAATACGGCAGGATTAAAAGCGCAACTGTTATAAGATAGGCAATGCCTGTATAACAGCAAGACTTAAACGCATCAGTTCTGCCTTCGCTTCGGGCGGCAAGAAATTCACTGGAAGCCATAGAAAATGTTGCCGAAATCCCCATTATAAGTCCGGAAAGCGCAATAAGGCGAGTGTTTTGCATAGCAAAAGTAAATCCCGCCAGAGAGCCTGTAAGTTCAACAAGGGCGTCATTCATACCCAACACCATACTGCCCACATATTGAAGTCGTTCCTCATCAAGCATCTCTAAAAGTGCTGCCTCATGTTCCTCTTCCTGCACTTTTATAGCAGTACTCTCTTCCACTTCATTTGAAAGATATTCGTATTCCGCCTGTGAACGTTCCTCGCCGTTCTCCATAAGTTTAACCGCAAAAACAAACCCCAATACACGGGCAATCATTTTATACTTAAAAACTTTAAGTTTTTCAGGTTTCATTTGGATACCTGTGTAATTTTTCCATATTTCATAATGCGCCCTCTCTTCATCTGCAAGTCGAAGAAGGGTTTTCTTATTTTCATCACCTTTTGCAAATTTTGCAATTTCAGCATAAATGATACTTTCTGTCAACTCACTTTGCTGCATTTTTTTAATAATTTTAAGTGCTTTTGGCGAAATGTTTTCCATACCTATTCTCCTTATCTGATTATATCAGCAACACTGTTTAAAATGTGTTTCGGTCTGTACGGGAACTTATCTATATCTTCACGGGAAGTAACACCGCTCAAAACAAGAACGGTATCTATATTAGATTCTATTCCCGCGATGATATCGGTATCCATCCTGTCTCCCACAAAAGCGATTTCGTTACTGTGGCAATTAAGCATTCTTAAACCGTGACGAAGCATAAGTGGGTTGGGTTTGCCTACAAAATATGCCTTTTTACCGGTAGCAATTTCAATGGGAGAAATCAAGGAGCCGGTGGCAGGCATAATACCTCTTTCGGTAGGGCCTGTTATATCGGGATTTGTGCCGATGAGTTTAGCGCCTTTGTTTACAAGTTCAATGGCTTTTTCTATTTTTTCGAAATTATACGTACGGGTCTCACCCACAACAACATACTCAGGGTTGACATCGTTCATATATATTTTTTTATCATACAAAGCCTTAGTAAGGGCGGCTTCGCCAATAACATACGCAGTGCATCCGGGGTTCTGTCCGGAAAGAAACTCAGCAGTCGCCATAGCGCTGGTATAAAAACATTTTGCAGGAACAGAAAGTCCCATCCTTTCAAGTTTCATACTCAATTCGTGGGGGGTTTTCTCGGGGCTGTTGGTTAAGAAAACAAACCTTTTGTCGTTCTCTGTCATCCAATTCAAAAAGTCAACAACACCGTCAAGTATCCTGTTGCCGTGATATATAACACCGTCCATATCACATATAAATCCTATTTTTTCCTGTATTTTTTTCATTTATTAACATCCTTTCACATATTATCATGTTATAATATTTCAAATCTCTTATAGTAAAAGTTAGTCATTGCTCCGTGGGCAACTTCTTTGGGCCGTTCTATCAATGAATATCCGCTTTTTTCATAAATATGAATCGCTGCTTGGAGATTACTGTGTGTTTCGAGATAAGACGCCTTATACCCTGCTTCTGTCATCCTGTCTTCTATATAACTTATAAGTCTGTATCCCAATCCATTGCCTTTTACCGAATCCGCCAGATACAACTTTTGCAGTTCTGCACAGTCTTGAAACGGGCTAAATTCGTCAAAACCAATTCCGCCCAAAACATTATCGTCCTTATCAACAAGTACATAATAACCCCGGTTGATACCGTTTAAATAGTATTCATAAAGATTATCAATGCAAGGGTCAAAGTATACCGTTCCCGGGATATCAAGACCATGATTTTTCAAATTACTCCTGATAAGTGCCGCAACAGCTGAATTATCTTCAGGAATCATTTCTCTGATTCGATAACCCACATCAGTATCTTTACTCATAAAACTTTTTCCTCTTTCTATTGCTGTGGTTAAATTCTATTATACCGCATAGTGTTTCTGTTTTCAACAATTTCTTTTATTCATTCACTTTGTTTGGAGAATTGTCATAATATAAATCGGAGGTGAATTATATGACTACAACTAACTGCGGCTGCACTCTCAGTTGCACCGGAAAATCCGTGATTGCAAGTTTAATTATCGGTGTTCTTGCTGCTTTTCTTCGTTTTACAGCAACAATTACAATCACTCCTGCTTTTTTATGGGTGCTGTTCGGTATAGCGATTGGATATCTGGGTATAACTCTCCTGACTTCTTCTGATTCTTGTCCCGACAGAAACGGTTGTTGCAGAAACCTCAGAACATTTTTGACAGGAATTTTGGGAACAGTTTTAACATCTTTGGTGTTGCTCGGTATAACCTTTGCCGCAACAAGTGTAATTGGCGCAATCATAACAGGCGCATTGTTATTCTTCTTCGCTCTCATGATTACAAGTTCAACCTGTCTTATCAATTGCAGATATAACTGCGACTGACTTTTAAATCAGGGTGCCTCTGCCCACAGAGGTACCCTGATAATTTTTACTCTAATCTTTGTTTTTTACCACACTTCAATTGCTCACATCGTTTTTGGATTGTTTTATACGGTTTACCGCCCCCATTATGGCAGGAATCAATATAAGTTGCAATATTATTCCGGGAATGGCATCGATAAAACCTCCGGTTATAAAAGCCTGCATGGTAAATGGTTTGCCTTTAAGTCCTAACAAAATCCACTTTGCAATCCCCCACACAATCCGTCCCGAAACCATAGAGGTTAACAGGCAAAAGTATGTATATGTCATTGTGTGTTTTTTGGAATGCCAGTACATCAGCCCTATTGTAAATCCGTATGTTGCCAATTCAAGCGACATCCACACGGCGTTCGGGTACAGCGGGGGCATAGAAAAAAGCAATCCCCGTACAAACGGCAATATGAGTCCGACCATCAGCCCATATTGAGGACCGCAAATCAAGCCACACAGCATTACGGGGATATGCATAGGCAACAAGGTATCGCCTATTTCTTTAATCTGCATAGTCAAAAGAGGCAAAACAATCCCCACAGACAAAAACATTGCAGATAAAACCATTGTTTTCATCACATTATTCTTCATTTTTCCTCCCCCAAACTGCAAATCAAAAAATATATATAATATTATAATACAATATTTTGATCATAACAAGTAAAAATCACATTTTATTGGGTTCATTTTTATAGGGGACCCGTGCCGACGGGACTTTCTTAGACGCCAAATCTGTATGTACTGACTGGTCATCGAAAAAGATATTTGCGCCAAAGGCTTTGAGCACATCGCTTTTCTCAATGCCGCCAAGGAAAAATGCTTCGTCAATACGCACATTCCATGCACGAAGTGTACGCACAACACGTTCATGAGCAGGAGCGTTCCTCGCGGTGACAAGGGCGGTTCGTATAGGTGCTTCGCCCTCGGGGAATTTTTGCTGCAATATGGAAATAGTTTTCAAAAGTTTTGCAAAGGGTCCCTCCGGCAAGGGGTTTTGTGCGTTTTTATGTTCATGTTCGGTAAACGCCTGTAAACCCTTCTCCTGATATATCCTCTCGGATTCATCCGAAAATATTACAGCGTCACCATCAAAAGCAATTCTGATTTGCTCAATATCCTCATCGGGGTTTATCGGCAGTTGAGAATGGTCACAAATAAGACCGGCGGCTATATTTGCATCAATCGCCTCCTGAACATCCCTCTCATTAGCAGATAAAAACAAATCTGTTTTAAAAGATGCCAGATACGGTGATATTGAAGCACCCCCAACAAGAGAGGCTCTGCTAATATTGAGTCCGTAATACTCAATGGAATTGAATATTCTAAGGCTTGTATCCGCACTGTTTTTAGACATTACGATAATCTCTGTCAGGTTTTTGTCGTCTGCGTTTAGTTTTTGCAGTGCCTTTACAAGAGGAAACGCCGTTCCCGGTTTTAAAATATCATTCTCGTGCTCAATTTGATACTGTACATACGCATCCAACCCTTCTTTTTCAAAAATGCGGTTTTCTGCTTCCAGATCAAATAATGCCCTTGACGAAACTCCTATCACTAATTTATCCTCTAATTTTAATGGCATAGAAATCACCTCTATTTCTATTTTACAATTTCAGGTGTACCATAAAACGGACACACCCGTTTGTCAAGTGTGTCTGTTTTAATTTGATATTTAATTACAGTTTTGCTCTTATGATTTTTCCGCTGGTGGTCTTAGGCAACGATTCTCTGAATTCCACTATACGGGGGTATTTATACGGTGCTGTATGCTCCTTAACGTACATCTGGATTTCTTTTTTAAGTTCTTCGCTGGGTACTGTATCTTTTGTAAGTACAATACTTGCTTTAACTACTTGTCCGCGTGTTGCATCGGGTGCGGCGGAAACGCCACATTCAAGAACATAAGGAAGTTCCATAATAACGCTCTCAATCTCAAAGGGACCTATGCGATATCCGGAAGACTTGATAACGTCATCAATACGACCTACATAGAAATAGAAATTATCCTCGTCTCTGTACGCAACATCGCCGGTATGGTACATTCCGTCGTGCCATACTTCTTTTGTCTTTTCTTCATCCTTGTAGTAGCCTTTAAACAATCCGCAGGGAACACGCTCTGATGTGCGGATTACGATTTCGCCGTTTTCACCCACATCAACGCTGTTTCCGTCGGGGTCTACGATATCCACATCATAAAGAGGTACAGGTTTGCCCATAGCACCTACTTTATACTCTCCGCCGTACAAATTACCAACAAGGCAGGTTGTTTCTGTCTGACCAAAGCCCTCCATAATTTCGAGTCCGGTAAGATTTTTGATTTGCTTATAAACCTCTAAATTAAGCGCTTCTCCTGCTGTTGTTGTGTGCTGTACAGAGGACATATCGTATTTTGAGATATCTTCTTTAATCAACATTCTGTACATTGTAGGCGGTGCACAGAAAGTGGTAATCTTGTATTGTGCAAACAAAGGCAGAATATCTGCTGCATCAAACTTATCAAAATCATATACAAACAGTGCAGCCTCACACAGCCACTGACCATATATTTTGCCCC
>SVKG01000050.1 GCA_015068565.1 Oscillospiraceae bacterium
CGTTTTATCAGCCAAAACTTGTTTTAATAGATACTGATGTGCTGTGTACTTTGTCCGACGCTGTGTTTTTCGATGGTTTGGCAGAGGTTATCAAGTACGGTTTTATAGCCGACAGAGAACTTTTTGAACTTTTAAACTCCTGCAAAAACCGCGGGGATGTTTATAAAAATATAGAAAGCATTGTGTATACCTGTTGTGACATAAAAAGGAGAATAGTCGAGCAGGACGAACATGATACAGGTATCCGTATGATACTCAATTTCGGGCATACTCTTGGCCATGTAGCAGAAAAGGAATATAACTATCAAACATATACCCACGGTCAGGCGGTAGCCTTTGGGATGCATCTTATAACCCGTATAGGAGAGAAGATAGGCCTTACGCCGTCGGGAGTTTCCGACTCCGTCACATCAATGCTTAAAAAGTTTAATTTGCCATGCATGATATCTCTTTCGGATAAAATAGGCGAAACAATCAGCCACGATAAAAAAAGTTCGGGTGCCGATATAAATATCGTTTTGCTCTCCGGTATCGGTAAGGCGTTCACACATAAAATGCCCGTTGCGGAGTTTGTGAGCCTTGCAGAGGCAGAACTTGTAAAATAACTGAAAATTGTAAAGTCAGCAATAGATTCTGTGATTAAAGAATCCACTGCTGACTTTTTCATTAATATTATAAAAATCAGGGAGACACCTTGTTAAAATATGTGTTAAATGGTATAATAATACTAATAGATATTTATGTGATGTCAGGGCAGTTTTGTTGTGTCACAAATATAGATTACGGAGGTTAATATGCGTAAAACAAAAATTGTATGTACCATAGGACCCGCAAGTGAAACAGAGGAGATTCTTACGGGCTTGTGCAGGGCAGGTATGAATGTAGCCCGACTCAATTTTTCTCACAGTACCTATGAAGAACACCAAAAAAGAATTGACCTTATAAAGAAAGTCCGTAAAGAGTTGAATCTGCCTATTGCAATTATGCTCGATACCAAAGGCCCCGAGTATAGGATAAAAACCTTTAAAGACGGCAAAATTCAACTTAACGACGGTGATAAATTCACCTTTACCACCCGTGATGTAGTAGGAGATGAGCATATAGTATCTGTCAGTTATGTAAACCTTGCCAATGAACTTTCAGTGGGAGATACCGTGCTTTTAAATAACGGATTGCTAAACTTTGAGGTTTCAGATATCCGTGACACAGAAATTGAATGTACAGTTGTCACCGGCGGAGAACTTTCCGACAGAAAGAGTATGAGTTTTCCCGGCAAGGTAATGAAGCAGAAGTATCTGTCAGAGCAGGATAAACAGGATATTGAGTTCGGTGTAGCAAACGGTGTTGATTATATAGCGTGTTCATTTGTTTCTTGTAAGCAGGACCTTATAGATATTCACGAATATTTAAAGACAATCAGCGGTGATGATACAGAACTCATAGCCAAGATAGAAAACCAGTCCGGCTTTGATAATATAGAGGAAATTTGTAAAGAATGTGACGGTATAATGGT
Source organism: Oscillospiraceae bacterium (assembly GCA_015068565.1). Taxonomy (GTDB): domain Bacteria; phylum Bacillota; class Clostridia; order UMGS1810; family UMGS1810; genus SIG455. The sequence continues at coordinate 1,514 of SVKG01000050.1, forward strand.
TGCCCGTGGCGATATGGGTGTGGAAGTACCTTTTGACCTTTTGCCGTCAATGCAGAAAAAACTCATAACCAAATGCCGTATGCTTGGTAAAAGAGTAATAACTGCCACAGAGATGCTGGAATCCATGATTACAAACCCCCGTCCCACAAGAGCGGAGATTTCCGACGTTGCCAATGCAGTTTATGACGGTACAAGTGCGGTGATGCTGTCAGGCGAAACCGCAGCGGGAAAATACCCGATAGAAACAGTTAGAACCATGGCAAAGATTGCAGAAACGACCGAGGCGAATATTCATTATAATAAGCGATTCCATAACGCAGAATTTGATATTAAAAACGAAGTGGACGCCATTTCTCACTCTACTTGCGGAATGGCGATAGACCTTGATGCCAAAGCGATAGTGGCATGTACTCTTTCGGGTATGACTGCTCGGATGGTATCACGTTTTCGTTCCCCCGTGCCTATTATAGGACTCACCACGGATGAGAGGACCTGGCGAAGACTTGCACTTTCTTGGGGGGTAACACCTGCCATGTGCGAAAGATTTGCATCTACCGATGTTCTTTTCTATACGGCAAAAAAGATTGCCGAACAGGAACTGCCATTGGCGAAGGGTGATAAAATTGTCATAACGGGCGGTGTGACCACCGGACAATCCGGAAATACCGACCTTATAAAAATAGAAAAAATATAAAAACCAAGTACTATTGGTTCAATGGCGCGGGTTTGATGAAAGGTGATTTATGAAAGCGATTTTTTGCGGTATTAACTCCAAATACATTCATACCAATCTTGCAATACGCTACCTTTGTGCCTATGCGTCAAAGCATACCGGGGGGCTGGACCTTGAAATTTTTGAAGATACGGTCAATTCTCCCATCGACGGAGTGTTAAAAGCCATTCTTGATAGAGAGCCGGATGTACTGCTTTTTTCTGTTTATATATGGAATGTAAACTATATTAAAGACCTGTGCCGCCTTATCCGCCAAAGAGCCCCTCACATCGTAATTTGTATGGGCGGCCCCGAGGTGAGCCATAATACTGAGTTTTATCTCGATACTGGCTTGGCAGATTTTGTTCAACGGGGAGAAGGGGAGAGACCCGCCGCAGAACTTTTAAAATCGATAGCAAATAAAACCCCCGTTCCCGAGGATTTGGGGATATGTTATACAGACGACGACGGAAAAGTTTTGTCAGAGGCTTATTTTGAGCCTTTTCTTGATGAATTGGAAAGTCCCTATACAGAGGAATACCTTTCCGCAATAAAGGGACGTCTGGCGTATTTTGAGTCGTCAAGGGGATGCCCTTTTTCCTGTGCTTTTTGTCTTTCGGGAGCGCATAAGGGTGTACGCAATTTTAATATGGAGTATGTAAAGGCTTCTCTGCTTTCACTGTGGGATAGCGGTGCCAAAACAGTTAAGTTTGTTGACCGCACGTTCAATGCAGATTATAGGAGAGCCGATGAGATTATATCTTTTATTTTAGAGCATAGTCCCCATAAACCGAAAACGTGTTTCCATTTTGAGATTGCGGCAGACATTCTTGCCGACAGTACCCTTAAACTTTTGTCTGGGGCACCGGAGGGTTTGTTTCAGGTAGAGGCAGGGTTGCAGAGTTTCAATCCCCAGACCCTTGATGCCGTAACAAGAAAGAATGATACCCAAAAGGTTTGTGATAACGTATCAAAAATCCTTACCTGCAAAAATGTACATACCCATATAGACCTTATTGCAGGGTTGCCTCATGAGGATTTTGCCTCTTTCCGCGTTAGTTTTAATCGTGCTTTTGAACTTGGTGCTGATATGTTGCAACTTGGGTTTTTAAAACTGTTGTACGGCAGTGTTCTCAGGCAAAAGCATAAAGAGTTCGGCATAGTTTTTGAGCCTGATGCACCTTATACCGTTATAAAAACCGATTGCCTCAGCGAGGTGGAAATTAAAAAACTGTATGACGTAGAAGATGCAAATGAAAAAATCTATAATTCACACCGTTTTGAATCTTCACTTGACTATGTGCTGAAAGTCAGTAAAGAAACTCCCTTTGACCTGTTTTTGGGGTTTGGTAAACAGCCAACTATGTCGCTTGATGCATATACGGATAAACTGTTTGAATATTTTGCATCAAGGCAGGGAGTAGAAAAAAGTGTGCTCCGCGATAAGATGTGTATTGACAGACTATCTACCAATAACACAGGCATACTTCCGCCGTCGCTCAGGGTATTCGATGATAAACTGGGCGGGATTGCCCGACGTCTTGATGATATCCCGCGGCAGAAAGGTGCAAAACGTGTTGTTTGCATTTTGTATAGCCAAAACAAGGCGGTATATGCAGATTATGTAAAAAACACCCCACCGCCTTACCAACTCCATTATGTTGATATATAAAAATTCCTCCGAAAAGATTTCGGAGGAATTTTAAATTGTCGTTATTCAAGCGGTTCAAAATCTGACGCGCCATGTTTGCACAGAGGACAGATAAAGTCGTCAGGTAACACATCGCCTTCGTAAACGTATCCGCATATTTTGCAGACAAAGCCTTTTTTAGTTTGCGACTGAGGCTTCGGCTTCACGTTTTCCTGATAATAGGTGTAGGTCATTGTGGGGGTTGTGCTGATTACTCTTGACTCTGTAATAGAGCAGATGAACATCCCGTGAGTGCCAAGGTCAATGTGCTGTTCCACTTTTAAAGATATAAAGGAGTTGATGTATCTTGTAAGGAAAGCAAGACCGTTGTCCGACCTTAAAAATTCTGTATGCTCAAATTTGTTTACGGCGCGTCCGCTCTGGAAACCAAAAGTTTCAAACACTTTGAAAGGCGCATCGGTTGACAGACAGTTTACATTCATAATTCCCGTTTGCTTTATTACGTGATGGGAGTAATTGTCCTTGTTAATTGTAACGGCAATGCGGTTAGGCTGATTGGTAACCTGTGAGATAGTGTTTACGATAAGACCGTTGTCTTTTTTGCCGTCGTTTGATGTCACCACATAAAGACCGTACCCGATGTTGAAAAGAGCCGAAAGGTCATTTTTGTCGGCAATTTTGCTGTCGTGGGCAAGGTATTCCTGACACAGTTGATTTGCCACATTTTCCAATGCCTCGCTGCTTTCGGAATCAAGAGCAGATTTTATCTGTACCACAGGTTCTATGAAAGTAAGGTTCTTGGAATTTTTCAGCATAGATTTCATTGTTTTTGCGGCACTTGGCGCCCAGGTGCCGTTTTCTATAAGGGCGATTGTGCGGTTCTGGAAATTACGTTCTGTAAGATGATTGATAAATTCCCTCATAAAGGGGAAGATGTCGGCGTTGTATGTTGTAGTTGCCAGAACCAACTTTCCGTACCTGAATGCATCCTCTACCGCCTCTGCCATATCGCATCTTGCAAGGTCATTGACAACCACCTTGGGGCAACCTTTGGTGCGGAGTTTTTCAGCAAGTTTTTGAGCGGCCTTTTTTGTATTGCCGTATACGGAGGTGTAGGCAATCACAATGCCGTCTGTTTCCACTCCGTAGGAAGACCATGTGTTGTATAAATCAAGGTAATATCCAAGGTTTTCGTCTAAAACAGGTCCGTGGAGAGGATATATGGTTTCAATATCCAGGGCAGCGGCTTTTTTAAGTACATTCTGTACCTGCTGTCCGTATTTGCCCACTATTCCGAAATAATATCTCCGTGCTTCACAAGCCCACTCCTCATCAACATCAAGAGCGCCGAATTTGCCGAAAGCATCCGCGGAGAATAAAGATTTTGAATAACTGTCGTAAGTCATAATAACTTCGGGCCAGTGTACCATGGGCGCAGTTATAAAGGTAAGTGTGTGCTTACCGAGAGAGAGGGTATCACCCTCATCAATAACTATTCTTCTGTCGGCGTAGTCGGTAGCAAAAAACTGATTTATCATTGAAAAAGATTTTGCCGTCGATACAAGTACGGTGTTTTTGTATATATTCATAAAAGCGGCAATACTTGCTGAGTGGTCAGGTTCCATATGTTGAATGATAAGATAATCCGGCTCCCTCGATTCAAGTGCGCTTTCAATATTGTCCATCCACTGATGTGTAAAGTTTGCATCAACAGTATCGAAAACAGCAATTTTCTCGTCAATGATGGCATAGGAATTGTAAGCCATTCCGTTTTCCACCTTGTATTGACCTTCAAACAAATCAATGTTGTGGTCGTTTACGCCGATATAGATTATGTCATGTCTTTTTGTCATAGTTTATCACCCTTTTGAAATAATGTTTTTTATTGTATCAATAGCCCTCTGGCTTATTGCGAGATTCTTTTCTTTTTTGTTTTTAATCTTTTTGCCCAGTGATTCCATAATACCAAAGTTTATGTTCATAGGCTGAAATTTGCCTGTACTGCCGCCGCTTATATAGTGAGCGAGGGCGCCAATGGCAGTAGTTATCGGAAAATCCACCATCTCCGCACCGTTTAAGTGCCTTGCAAGATTGAACCCTGCCAAAAGCCCTGATGATGCAGATTCAATATAACCCTCCACACCGGTTATCTGCCCTGCAAAGAACACCTTGTCGTTTTTCAGGGTACGGTAGTAGCAGTCCAAAAGATTCGGTGAGTTGATAAACGTGTTCCTGTGCATAACGCCGTACCGCACAAAAGATGCGTCTTCAAGTCCGGGTATCATAGAAAAAACTCTTTTTTGTTCCCCGAATTTAAGCCTTGTCTGAAAACCCACAATGTTGTATAAAGTGGCTTCGGTGTTGTCTTGCCTGAGCTGAACAACGGCATAGGGGAGTTTGCGCGTTTCGGGATGCTCTAAACCTACGGGTTTTAAAGGCCCGAACAGTAGCGTATCCTCACCGCGCTTTGCCATGGTTTCCACAGGCATACACCCTTCAAAAACACTGCCTTCGTCGGCTCCGTGAACGGGTGCAGTTTCTGCATTTATCAACTCGTTGTAGAAGGCGGTATATTCCTCTTTCGTCATTGGACAGTTGATGTAGTCGGCTCCCCCTTTGCCGTAACGCGCGGCAAAGTAAGCCTTTGACATATCAATGCTTTCACGTTCAACAATCGGTGCGGCGGCGTCAAAAAAGTGCAGATACCCGTCACCGAAGAAGTTTCGGATATCCTCGTACAACTCACCCTCGGTAAGAGGACCGGTAGCAATAACGGTGTATCCGTCTTGTGGGATAGAGGTAACCTTTTCACTTATAACCGTAATGTTTGGGTGTGAGGCAATTTTATCACTCACCATTTGCGAAAACTTCTCTCTGTCCACAGCCAATGCACCGCCTGCGGGAACTTGTGTTGCGTCAGCACATTCCATTATAAGTGAACCTAAAATCCGCATTTCCTCTTTAAGGAGCCCCACAGCGTTTTCCAGACCTGCTGCCCGCAGAGAATTGGAACATACAAGTTCTGCCATGGTGGGCATAGAATGAGCAGGGGAGTAGTGCTCGGGTTTTTGTTCATAAAGTTCTACACATATACCGGCGTTTGCCAACTGCCATGCTGCTTCACATCCCGCTAAACCTGCGCCGATGATTTTTACCTTCATATTTTGCTCCGTTTCTTTCAATAAAATACAAAAGAAGCTTTCGCTTCTTTTGACAGTTGAATCATTTACTTGTTTTTGTCGCCTCTTTGACGTCGCATTTGGGACAGTATTTTTTTGCAAAACGTCCCATTTTCTGGTACATCATACTTCCGCATACGGAACACTTTTCTTCAAGAGGTTTATCCCATGAAGTAAAGTCGCATTTGGGATAGTTGCTGCAACCGAAGAAAATCTTACCACGTTTGCTTTTCTTTTCAATGATGTTTCCGCCGCAATCGGGGCACTTAACCCCTGTTTCTTTAACGATAGCCTTGGCGTTTCTGCATTCGGGGTATCCGGGACATGCGAGGAATTTACCGAATCTGCCGTGCTTGTATACCATCAGTCTGCCGCACTTTTCGCACACAACGTCAGAAACTTCGTCTTTTAATTCTATATTACCTATTTTTTCTTCCGCTTTTTTAAGGTCGTCGGAAAACTTGGGATAAAACTCCTCTATTACTTCGTGCCAGTTGCAGTTGCCGATTTCAATTTCATCGAGTTGATTTTCCATATTGGCTGTAAACTTTTCGTTTACAATATCGGCAAAATGTTCTTTCATAAGGTCGGTAACTATCATACCCAGTTCCGTAGGGACGAGGAGTTTTTTGTCTCTCACACAGTAACCCCTTGCGATGATTGTGGCGATAGTGGGGGAGTAGGTACTTGGTCTGCCGATACCTTTTTCTTCAAGAGCCTTAACGAGAGATGCCTCGGTGTATCTTGAAGGTGGTTGTGTAAAGTGCTGCTCACTTTTAAGTTCTTTAACTGAGGGCTTGTCACCGACGTTGAGTTCGGGGAGAGTGGCCTCTTTTTCCTTTTCTCCGTCAGTACCCTCTATATACAAAACAGTGAATCCCGCAAACTTAACGGTAGAGCCGGTAGCCTTAAAGGTGTGGTTTGCCGCATCTATGGTGGCGGTCACAGTATCATATACAGCATCGCTCATCTGACTTGCCATAAACCGTTCCCAGATAAGTTTGTAAAGTTTGTACTGGTCGCTTGTGAGATTGTCTTTTACCATTGCGGGTGTAAGTTCGGGCATGGTGGGACGTATAGCCTCGTGAGCGTCCTGAATGTTTTTCTTGGTTTTGTATTTTCTGGGAGCAGGAGTTATAAACTCTTTTCCGTAGGTTTCGGCAATAATGTTTCTTGCCAGAGCCTGAACCTCCTCGGAGATTCTCAGTGAGTCGGTTCTCATATAGGTGATAAGACCTGCCACACCGGCTCCGTCTACTTTAACACCTTCGTAAAGTTGCTGTGCAACACTCATGGTTTTCTGAGTTGTAAAACCTATCTTTCTACCTGCTTCCTGTTGCATGGTACTTGTAGTAAATGGTGGTGCGGGAGTCTTTTCCCGTTTTCCTTTTTTAACATCTTTAACAGTAAATTCCGCACCGTCAATGTCGGCGATGATTCTGTCGGCATCTTCTTTGCAGGAGGGTACAAATTTCTTGCCATTGCGACCGTAGTATTTTGCAACAAAACTTTTTCTGCTTTGTGTAAGATGCGCGTCAACAGTCCAGTATTCTTCGGGTATAAAAGCATTTATTTCATTTTCCCTGTCGCATATAAGTCTGATTGCAACAGATTGCACACGTCCGGCAGAGAGCCCCTTTTTAACTTTTTTCCATAAAAGTGGGCTGATTTTATAACCTACGATTCTATCCAGTACACGTCTTGCCTGCTGAGCGTCTACGAGGTCTTTGTCAATTGCTCTGGGTTCGTGTATAGCGGTTTTAACGGCGTTTTTTGTTATTTCGTTGAATGTAACACGGCACTTGCGGTCCTCGGGTATCTCCAAAAGATTTGCCAGATGCCAGGAAATAGCCTCACCTTCGCGGTCAGGGTCAGTTGCAAGGAAAACCTTGTCGCAACTTTTGGCGGCTTTCCTGATAGATTTAACCAGGTCGCCCTTGCCGCGGATAACTATATATTTAGGCTCAAACCGATTGTCTACGTCAATTCCCAGACTGCTCTTGGGAAGGTCAACGATGTGGCCTACACTTGCAACCACGTCATAGTTTTTGCCGAGATATTTTTTTATTGTAGATGCTTTTGAGGGTGACTCTACTATCACCATGTTTTTTGCCATTTATATAAAACCCTCTCTCTTTGGCTTTCTTTTTATTTTACAGATAAGCAGTACTGCCCACCGGGACAGGATATAACTTCTCCCGAAAGTTCCAGCATCAAAAGAGTGGTGCTGACTTTGTGGGCAGGGATGCCCGTTTCGGCGGAAATAGTATCTACTGTTTTGGGCTCGGCAGTAACGAATTTTAAAACCGCATTACAATTATTGTCTAACAAAGCGGTAGAATATGCATTTGCTCTTTTGTGTTGCGGGGGGATGGTTTTGCGTATTTCAGCCAACTGTTGGCTGTATGGAGCGGTTATGTCACCTGAGCAGGTAACAATGGCAGCCCCGTCTTTTATAAGCGCATTAGTGCCGGTTGATGAATCACTGTTGATGTTTCCCGGCACGGCAAAAAGTTTTCTGCC
>SVKG01000051.1 GCA_015068565.1 Oscillospiraceae bacterium
CGTTGGTGACAACGAGGGTTCGGCTGAGGGTTCATCTCATCTTGAAGACCCGTCAAAGTATTTTACAGACCCCGCCCTTGCAAAAGACTTTGTAGACAAAACAGGAGTTGACGCTCTTGCTATTGCAGTAGGTAATGCTCACGGCGCGTACAAACTCCCACCGAAACTGGATTTTGAAAGAATCCGCACTATTGCAAAAACAGTTGATGTTCCGCTTGTACTCCACGGCGGTTCAGGTCTTACTGATGACGATTTCAGACAGGCTATCAAAGACGGTATCAGCAAGGTAAACATCTTTACCGATATCAATGTGGCTGCCGTTGAGGCTGAGTTTAAGAAGTTTTCGAGTATGGAAAAAGGCCTTATCGACCTTATCCCCGCAGCGGTTGAGGCTGTTAAGCAGGAAACGATGAAGAAGATGAAACTGTTTTCAAGTGACGGCAAAGCAGATACAACTGCCGTATCTTCTGCCAACAACATCGACCTTATCACAAAACTCGTGGCAGAGGAAATTGCAAAGTATATGAACAAATAATTTCAACATATAAACCCCGAAATCATTTCGGGGTTTTAATCTGTAACAGAGAGGGGACGGATTATGGAAAAAGTTTTCAGCAAAGCAAAAATCCTTCTCCCTAAAAAGGGATTGGATATGAGCAAATGGAGTGTAGTGGCGTGTGACCAGTACACATCGGAGCCGCAGTACTGGACTGACGCGGCAGAGTATGTGGGGGACTCTCCCTCTATGCTTAATCTTATTCTGCCGGAGGTTTATCTTGAATCTGACGGCGTTGAGGAGAGGATAGAAAAAATCTGCCGTACAATGGATGACTATATAAAAGAAGGGATTCTCACCGAGAGCGCACCTGCATACATCTACACCGAGCGCACTCTTGCAAACGGAAAGGTACGTAAGGGCTTAATCGGTGCCGTTGACCTTGAACGGTACGACTACAACAAAGGCTCAAAATCGGCAGTACGCGCAACAGAGGGCACTATTTTGGAGCGTATTCCGCCGAGAGTGAGGGTACGGGAGAACGCTTCTCTGGAATCGCCGCACATTATGATTCTTATAGACGATGACAAGTGCGGTATTATAGAACCACTCGCAGACAGAGTGGAAGAATTTGATGTGGCTTATGATTTTACACTTATGCAAGACTCCGGCTCTTTAAAAGGATATTTCCTGAGCGAGTCAGCAGGTGAGGAAGTTGAGAATATGCTTGACCGCCTGTGCGATATTGACATCTTTAATGCAAAGTACGGCACAGCCGAGGAGTATCCCCTTGCCTATGCAGTAGGCGACGGCAACCACTCCCTTGCAACGGCAAAGGCTTGTTGGGAGCAACTTAAAGCAAATGGTGCCGATGTGGAAAGACATCCCGCAAGGTACGCCCTTGCAGAGATTGTAAACCTGCACGACACCTCTCTGGAATTTGAGCCTATCCACAGAGTTGTTTTCGATATTGACACTGCCGCTTTTGAAAAGTTTTTAAAATCCCGCGGTGCAGAGGACTGTGCAAAAGACGACTGCGGACAGGTGTTTGAACTTATAACGGGCGGAAAGTCAAAGTTTATGAAGATAACCGAGCCTACCGCCAACATAACAGTAGGAAGTGTTCAAAATATCATTGATGCCTACCTTAAAGAAAACAAAGGCACAGTAGACTACATCCACGGCGACGATGTTGTGCGCTCCTTTGCTGCCAAAGAGGGCAACGCGGGAATTTTGTTTGACGTAATGGATAAGGGCGAACTTTTTAAAACAGTTATATTCGACGGCGCTCTGCCGAGGAAGACATTCTCTATGGGCCACGCCGCAGACAAGCGTTTTTATACCGAATGCAGAAAAATAAAATAATTTTTTTAAAAAACGGGAACTTTTTTGTTCCTGTGTCGTCTTATCAGTGTAAAAACAAAAAATAAGCCCCACAGGGCAGAAAGAGGTACATATTATGAAAAAAAGAATTTTTGCAATTTTTACTGCGGCGGCTCTTGCGGTATCTGTAATGACTGCTCTTGCCGAATACGACCCCAACAAAGTTATAAGCGAAAATGAAATCGCAACCAAGACAGTTGCAGCACCCATCATCACTGTAAACGGCACCGAGATTGACGCGCCCGATTATTTTATGAAGGACGAAACACTTATGCTCCCCTTACGCGCCATCACAGAGGCTCTTGGTTTTGAAATTGAGTGGCAGGGTGAGACAGGTACAATAATCCTTACACGCGGACCCTTGTACATCACAATGAGCGCCTTTGCAGACGGCTACACCTTTTCAAAGACAGCGCCCATGACTCTCGGCACTGCTCCCATCCTTACAGAGGGCACTACATTTGTTCCCGAAAACTTTATAACAGAAATCCTTGACGGCGCTTATGCCATTGACGAGGCAGGTAACATTAAGATTGTATGGGGCGATATGAAAGACGTTGCTCTTATCACAGGCTTAAACGGTGAAGAAAAACAGATTACCGTAACCGATATTATAAAAGGCGAAGTTGTACTCAATGTAGGCGGTGAAACACCCATTACCGACGAGGCAGGTACTCCCGTTGCTTTTGAAGACCTTAAAGAGGGTATGACAGTTAAAATCTTCTACGGCGATATGATGACAAGAAGCATCCCTCCCCAGAACGTGCCCAACTCCGTAGTTGTACTGGCAGGTTCACCTGCGGCAACACTCCCCTCTTTTGAGGAGGTTGAAGAAGTTGCAGAGGAGAAAATCACAATCACCGCGATTGACACAGAGAAGAATACCGTTACAGTAGCCGACTCCGTACGGGGCGAGGTTGTACTCGTACTCGGCGAGGAAACAGCAATATCCGATGCAGAGGGCAAAGCAATCACAATTGCAGACCTCAAAGCAGATATGACTGTATCTGTTGAATACGGCGATGCTATGACAATGAGTCTTCCCCCTATCAACAATCCCAAGTCAATCAAAGTAGTTGCAGAAAAAGGCGATGTACAGATTCTTCCGGTAGAGACAGAATCACCGGCAGACAAATAATATTACACAGCAAACCAAAAAGGCAGAAATGGAATTTATTCCATTTCTGCCTTTTTTATTCTCCGTTTATTTCGTCTGTGTCTGTTTCCGCATCGGGCGGTGGTGTTGGTGTCTTTATCGGCTCCTTTGCCGAGATACGATTGTCTAAAAGTCTGCTCGTCTCCTGCATTATAACCGCAAGGGCGGGTGCGCCAAGGAACATTCCTGCCACGCCGAACAGTCCGCCGCCAATGAGTATGGCAAATATAATCCAGAAGGGGCTAAGGTTAATAGAGTTGCCAAGGATTTTAGGGCCTAAAATCACGCCGTCAAACTGTTGGAGTGCAAATATAAACAAGCCTACCCACAGCGCTTTGAGGGGTGACTCAAACAGCACCAGCAACACAACGGGAACTCCGCCGATAAAGGGACCGAAGTAGGGTATCATATTGGTAACGCCCACTATTACCCCGAACAGTGCCGCGTTCTTTACATTCAATATCATAAGTCCCGCTGTGCAGATGACTCCTATAATCAGCGAATCAAGAGTTTTGCCAACCACGAATTTTGACAGTATTTTATGGGCATCCGCCGTGTGTGAGGAAAGTTTTTCGCAGGTTTCGTCTTTAAAAAATGCACGGCATATACGCTTTGTACCCCTGAGCAGGTTTTCTTTTTCAAGTATAAAGTAGACGGAGATCACAATGCCCAGCACACCGTCGAGGACCGTACCGCCAAAATTGATTACGCCGTCCACCAATCCCGTGATGGCAGGGTTTAACGCGTTAAGGTTATTTTGCGCAAGGAGTTGGGACAACTCCCGCTCTCCCGCGGCAAACAGCGAAGACAACAGTCTGCCCGTTACGGTGTCGTTCCATTGACCGCTTTTGAGCGCCTGGAACTTACTGTAATATGCGGGGATACTGTTTATAATATCCGCCGCACTCTTTACCAGCAAGGGTATGAGCAGATTTAAAATTATAACCAGAGCCGCACCTAAAATCGCGTAGGCAGCAGCGATACTGAGTACTCTGGATGCCTTGGCTTTTTTACGGAGTTTGCCGTACAGACGTGTTTCAAAAAAGATTACGGCAGGGTTTATAAGATACGCCACCACCGCGCCTATCACAAACGGAGCGAGTAAATCCCATGCATAACTCACCGCCGAGTACAGCCACCGGGCAACATCCTCTATGTTCATTATTATTTTATACGCGCCTATGACCGCAACGGCAGTGAGCAAAAATGTACCTGCCTGTCTGGGACGTAGGGTTTTGATTTTAGAAAGCATACAGCACCTCCAAAACAAACTTTTATGTTATTATACACCAAAACAGGAATATTGTATATGGTTTTTGTGATATTTTTCCTCTTTGCCGAATATATTTTAAGCAGATACATCAGTACCGGAACTTGCGGAAAACACAAAAAGGAGGATTTTCATGCCTGTTAATCTTGAAAAGAAAATAATTGAAACCTGCATCTTTCCCGAGGCGGCAAACACCAGGATAACCCCCGATGCAAACATTATTGTACCCGATTCCAAACCCGACGCGGCAAAGGTGGTATCTGCCACCGTACGTCCGTTGATTGCGGAAAAGAGAGTACAAAAGGACTACATAACGCTATCGGGAAACCTTGATTACGAGATTCTCTATCTTACCGAGGAGAAAGACACTGCACCACGGCTTATGGGCATCAGCACCAGAATGCCTTTTTCGCACCAGATTGAGGTGACGGGGGGCGGTGACGATATTTGTGCAGGAGTAAAAGCCAATGTGGTAAGCGTGTCTGCCGAGGCGGTGAACAGCAGAAAGTTAAACATAAAAAGCGTGGTGGATTTTGAGACTAATCTGGTGGACTCCTCGCGTTTTGAGGCGGTGGTGTCATCGACAGAGAGCAGTATTCCCTGCCGCAGTATATCTGTGCCGTGCAGCAGTGTTGCCGCGTTTTGCGAAAATGAATTTGAGTTGGGTGGGGTACTTGCCACAACGGGGGGCAGTATTATTGAGGACATACTGTGTACCGACATTAAAATCGACAACCGCGAGGTCAGATGCCTGAACGGAAAACTTGCGGCAAAGGGTGTTGCCCGTGTGTCGGTGCTTTATATGGACAGTGACGGTGTGCCCCGTACCGTTGAGGGGGACATACCGTTTACGGAGGTATTGAGTATTGACGGCGTTGACGACAGTATGATATACGAGGTGGACTACTCCTTTGTGGATACGGAATTTACCGCCGCATCTGACGACGACGGGGATACCACCGCCATAGATATAAAGATTACAGTAAGCGCCTGTGGGTATGTTTATAGCCGTGTTAATGAGGAAGTGGCAACGGATTTGTACAGTCCCGAGTTTGAACTTGATGTTACAGACTCTGTGGCGGATGTGTGCCACATAACCTACAACGGCTCCGAGCAGTGCAGTATAAGAGAGAGCATCACCCTTGCGCCTTACCCCGATGCAACGTCAATCTACAACACAACGGTCAACCCGTGCATAACCGATATAAAAATGTCACCCTCGGGGGCAGAGGTTGTAGGCGTGGCTGATGTGTGTATAACCTGTATATCCGACTCCGAAGCCATGCCGGTATACACCTGCCGCAGAGAAGTGCCGTTTAACTGCAATTTAAGTACCGGCGCCTCCGACCCTGACGGACGGATAAATGTGCTGTGCGAAGCGGAGAACATAGTTTGCTCTCTGTCTGCCCCGTCAAGTGCGGAGTTGAGGTTTAACCTTTATTTTGAAACCAAGGTGACCGAAACAAAGGAAATCTCCTATGTTGCCGACGTTAAAATCCCCGAAGGCGGTGAGACGGACAAAGGCGATATGCCCTCGATAGTGATTTACTTTGCATCAAAGGGCGAAAGGCTGTGGGATATAGCCAAAAAATACCGCACCACTGCCGAGCGACTTGCCGCAGCAAACGGGATTGAGTTTGGCGAGGTCCTTGACAGGGATATGCAGATAATGATTCCCAAAAAATAATTTCTTCCTATATAATCACGATGCACACAAAAAAGGCTGAACAAAAGTTTTTGTTCAGCCTTTTGGTTTGTCTTGTTTTTACGCCAGGTCTCTGTGGATATAAACTCTTTTTCTGTATGCACCGGGGGTGGTGTTGGTAATTTTTTTAAATATCTTAATAAGCACCGTGGCGTTGGCGTACCCTACCGCCATTGCAATATCGCTTATCGCCATATTGGTAGTACGCAGAAGTTCTTTTGCCTTGCTGATTCGCAGGGCGGATATATAATCTATAAAGTTTGTTCCTATAAAGTCTTTAAAAAAGTGGGACATATATGTATAATTCATCAAAAACTGATCTGCCACCATAGCAAGGGACATATTGGGATTTGAAAAATTGTTCCTTACAAAATCGATGATTTCCTTTTTCAGTTTTTCCTTCTTCTGCCGTTGGTCTGCTGCCAGATGTTCGCAGATTTTATCGAACATATAATAAATAACGCCCATAAACTCCTTGGGTTCTCTGCAATTGTCCAGCATTGACAAAGGTGTTTCTCCCTCGCCGAAAACCGCCTCAAAATCAAGAGATGCCCCGAATATTATTTTAAGTGCAGTGGCGGCAATGTCAAAGAACAGGCATTTGCTCATTCCGTTGGTAAGCAAAGTGTTTGCCTCCACAACCTTTTCTATAATAAGTTTTGCATTGGCTGCATCGCCGTTTAAAACTGCGTGGATAAGTTTGTCCTCGGTTTCGAGTGGGTAGAAATAGTAATTATCCTTTTTTTGTATTCTGTCATAAGGCAAAATATCTGCCACGCCCGTCAGTTTGCTGTACTCTGCCGAGTTACGTGCATTTTTACAACAATCGCTTATGCCCTCGGTGCCCTGGGTAAAATTACTCAGCCCCACTATAACCGTCGCATCAAACTGCTCACGGAAAAAGTTCCGCAAAAAACCCAGATTGGATGTAACACGGTTCTCCACCTCTGTATTGATGCTCTTTAAGTTTATAAGAAGTGTCAGTGCCTCCGCCTCGGAATCGTCGGCAAAGGTTTTGCCCATCGGCTCAAAGACTTCCTCACAGGTGTTGGTAAGAGCGTACTTTATTATGGGCAGGTCATTCTTGTCAACCTTACAAAGATTAAAATACACTACACAGAACAAATCCGAAATAAAGGATATCCTGTTTTTTTCATATTTTCCAAAAAAATAGTTGTTTTCCATAGCCGCACCTCCTTAGTCGAAAATAACAACAACGGCGCTAAAAAAAGGAATGTCTTGCTTTTTAAAAACATTCCTTTCCTGTATCAATACAATGCATTTTAGCAAAATCGGGCGATGTTGTCAATATATTTTTTTAATTTTAACACAATTTTCACAAAAAAAGGCGATTGCCCGGATATTTCACGGCTAATTAAAAATGCACAACCGCATTTCTGACCCCGACGAGGTGTTTTTTTATTACAATTGCCAAAACCCTCTGCTTACCTTTTGGGTAAAAACAACAAATACACAAAAAATTTTTATAAAAACGGACAAAATGTTCAAAAACAGACTATTGAATCGTGTGCTATTTGTATGTATAATAATGATATAATATGATGCGACTATGCAAAGTAGGAGGTTTTGAATCAGATGATTGCTGCAAAGCAAAAAAACAACATTGTCCCCACCGGGACTGATGTTCGTCCTAAAAAGAGGAAAGACAATTTCTTTAATGAGTTCCGCAGAAACAAACTTACATACCTGTTTACCCTTCCGGGTATTATTTGGTATCTTATTTTCTGCTACCTGCCCATGTTCGGCATTATAATCGCTTTCAGAGAATATTCCCCCGCAACGGGCTTCTTCCACGGCGAATGGGTTGGTATCAAACACGTTGTGGATTTCTGTAAGAGTGTTTACTTCACCCGTACAGTTACCAACACGCTTACCATATCTGTTATGACACTGTTTTTGAGCTTCCCCGCTCCGATTATTCTGGCGCTGTTGCTCAACGAAATTAAAAGCAACGGTTTCAAGCGTGTTGTTCAGACAGTTACATATCTGCCACACTTTATTTCTACCGTTATTATCTGCGGTATGATTACAAGTTTCTCTATGCAAAGCGGTTTGTTCAATGCCGTTCTCGGTTTGTTCGGCGTTGAAGCAAGGAACTGGTTGCAGGAACCTGCCGCATTTAAATGGATTTACGTTATTTCAGGTATCTGGCAGGGCGTGGGCTGGGGTTCTATCGTTTACCTGGCTGCTCTTACCAACATTGACCCCACCTTGTATGAGGCGGCTTCAATCGACGGCGCAGGCAGATTAAGACAGGCTTTCTCCGTTACTATTCCCAGTATCGTTCCCACTATCGTAACTCTGTTCATTCTCCGTATGGGTAGTTTCTTCGGCGTAGGTTCTGAGAAGATTCTCCTTCTCTACAACCCCACCACTTACGAAACAGCAGACGTTATCTCTACTTATATTTACAGAAAAGGTCTGTTGCAGATGAATTACAGTTATTCTTCTGCTATCGGTATATTCAACTCAATGATTAACCTTATCTTGATTACGACTACCAACAAGATCAGCCGTAAGGTATCAGAAACTAGTCTGTGGTAAGGAGGATACAGTAAATGAAAATCAAGAAAACCATTGGTGAACGTTTGTTTGACCTGTTCAACATTCTGTTCATGCTCTTTATGATTGTAATATGTGCGTATCCGCTTTTATATGTAGTATTCGGTTCTTTCAGCAGCGCTAACGAACTTATCAAAATGGACGGCATCCTTTGGAGACCCGCAGGTTTCTCTCTGGAAGGCTATAAAGTCGTTTTCGCCAATGAGGACCTGCTCTCAGGTTATCTTAACTCCATATACTACATTGTTATGGGTACTTCTCTCGGCATTCTTTTTAAATGCTTTATGGCGTTCAACCTTTCAAGACCTTATCTTAAACACAACGGCTGGATTATGAAGTTCATGATGGTTACCATGTTCTTTGGCGGCGGTCTTATCCCCACCTTCCTCGTTGTTAAATCTCTTGGTCTTTACGGTTCAAGATGGGCTATCATTCTCGGCGGCCTTATGTCAATATACAACCTCATCGTTTTAAAAACCTCTTTTATGGCCGTTCCCCACTCTCTGGAAGAATCTGCACGTATTGACGGTGCAGGTAGTATGACAGTTCTTTTCAGAATCGTTATCCCGCTTTCAATGGCGGCTATCGCAGTACAGATTCTTTTCGCCAGTGTTGGTATCTGGAACAGTTGGTTCCCTGCTATGATCTACCTCAAAGACCGCAGACCGATCCCTGTT
>SVKG01000052.1 GCA_015068565.1 Oscillospiraceae bacterium
CCGTAGGAGTCTGGGCCGTGTCTCAGTCCCAATGTGGCCGATCAACCTCTCAGTTCGGCTACTGATCGTCGACTTGGTGAGCCGTTACCTCACCAACTATCTAATCAGACGCGAGTCCATCCTTAACCAATAAATCTTTGCCGATTGTATCATGCGATACTATCGGATTATGCGGTATTAGCACACCTTTCGGTGTGTTATCCCACAGTTAAGGGCAGGTTACTCACGCGTTACTCACCCGTCCGCCGCTTTCCTCTTACATCTTCATCCCGAAGGAATCCGTCGTAAGATTCTCGCTCGACTTGCATGTGTTAGGCACGCCGCCAGCGTTCGTCCTGAGCCAGGATCAAACTCTCAATAAAAAATTATTGTAAGCTCTCATAGCTCAAAATTCTTGTCTGACTTTACTAATATAAAGTGCATTTTTAAAACTCTTTGGACTTTTTTCAAAAGTCCCGCTTTTTTTATGCTGTTCATTTTTCAAAGATCAATTCCGCCGCCATGCTTCCCACACGCGACTTGATTAGTATATCACACCGCTACTCCTTTGTCAACAACTTTTTTAAAGTTTTTTAAACTTTTTTAAATTGCTCCCTCGGAGTGAGTGCTTTACTAATATATCACGCCTCTCCCCCTCTTGTCAAGAGGTTTTTGACGATTTTTTTAAACAAATAACCGCCACGGCTTTATACACCGTGGCGGTTTACTTATTCTTACAAAATTTACGTTAGTTCATGATTATACTGGTAAGGTTATTACAATCACAAAATGCATAAGCACCCATACTTGTTACGGTGGTGGGAATAACAATACTTGTCATATTGCTACACTCACGGAAAGCATAAGAACCTATACTTACAACTCCTGAGGGTACAACCACATTTGTTATACCTTTACATGCTGCAAACGCCTCGGATGCAATAGTCTTTGTGCCGCTCTTTACAGTATACGGACCGTAAAAATCCTCCTTTACTCTGATGAGGTGATTGCCCACATACAAAGAACCGTTTTCCCAATTTGCTTCGTTTTTAAAGTAAGCAGTATTATCAAGAACATTTTTACCCACGTTCTTTACACTGTCGGGGATAGATATGCTGCTAAGTTTAACGCAACCATAAAATGCACCCTCACCAACAGATGTCACACTACCGGGAATAGCAACTGATACGAGGTTAGCGCTGTTACAGAATGCTCTGTCGCCTATAACTGTAACACCTGACGGAATTACAACAGTTGTAAGGCCGTTACATCCGTAAAACGCCCTGTCGCCTATGGTCTTTACACCGGCCGGAATAACAATGTTTCTGAGATTGGTACATTCGTAGAATACACTTCTTTCAAACGTGGTTATTCCGTCGGGGAGATTTATACTTACAAGTGCGCTACATCCGTAAAACGCTCTTTCACCTATATACTTAACTGTTGAGGGAATAGAAACATTGGTAAGTTTTTTACAATCCATAAAAGTCCTGCCCTCTATCGATACAACAGACTCGGGAATAGTGACGTCTGTCAGACGGCTACATCCGGAAAACGCACCTACTGCAATTCCTCTTGTACCCGGTTTTACAGAGTATATCTCTGTGATATTGGACGATGCATCAATAAAATAATTATCAATATACAAAGCGCCGTTATCCCAGTTATTCTTATCATTATAATATGAAGTGCCGTCAAAAGCGTTGTTGCTTACGGCTTTTACACCATTGCCGATTTTAATTGACGTAACGCCCGTACAGTTGGCAAAAGCAAAGTCGTCTACCTTCTGCACACCGGCAGGAATAGATATACTCAAAATTTTATCACAACCGGCAAAAGCATATTTGCCGATGGTTTTCAAGCCGGAGGGCAAAACAGCAGCGGAGATGTTACATTCTTTGAACGCGTTGGCACCTATGTCGGTAAGGGTCTGGGGAAGATTAATGCGTGTTATACCAACACAGTTATAAAAAGCCCACTCGCCGATAGTTTTTAAACTTGCCGGCAACACAACATTTGTAAGTGATGTACAATTATAAAATGCATAACTGCTTATTGATGTTACACTGCTGGGAATAACAACAGTTTTAAGATTTGTACATTCGACAAACAAACGGTCTTTAATTACAGTAACACCCGCGGGGATTGTAACGCTTTCAAGTGCGCTACATCCGTAAAACGCGCTGTCTTCTATACTGGTTACAGTATCAGGAATATTAACGGAGGCAAGGCTTTTACAACCGTAAAATGCACGTTCCGCTATGCAATTAACACCTGCGGGAAGGGTTACAGCATTAAGTTTGATACACTGTTCAAATGCGCTTTTTTCAATACGGGTAATACCACTGGGAAGACTCACTTCCGTAAGTTCATTACAGAAATAAAATGCTCTTGGATTCATTGCCGTTACGGGGTGTCCGCCCAATGTTGCAGGGACGGTCAACTTTCCGGATACAGTTGCAGAAACAGTGGTGATAGTTGCTCCGCTGTCTGTAATGATATATGTATACGGCCCCTGGACATACGCTATTGGATCTGCCGCGTGAACAAACTGAGGCAATACAAAAACAGATATTATCAATGTTAAAAGTATAGTGATTTTTAAGATTTTATTTTTCATACAGGTCCCCCTATAAACTAAGATTCTTATATCTTCTCATCTTCATTATATTTTCTGTGGGAATCAATGTCAATAGTCATATTTTGTGCCGGTTTCCCGACTTTCTGTATTAGCAACTATTGCTCCATATCAGCCAACTGCTGTGACAGGTCCTCCCAAAGAGAGTAAAGGCTGTCGATACTGTCATTATTCTTTTCTATCTCCCCGTAAATCTCCCTCGCTTTTTCGTAATCGGCTCCTGCTTTATCAAGTTCTGCCGAAAGCAGTTTCGCCTTATCCTCCGCAATGGCAATATCCTCCTCCGCTTTTGACAGTCTTTTGGTGAGGTTTTTGCGAAGGGACTGAATCTTCTTTTCTTCCGCATAGGAGTTTGTGGTGGTTTTGGGAGCAGCGGATACTTTTACAGGCTCTGTCTTACGGGTGATATAGTAATCGTAGTTGCCATCATAAACATTTACGCCGTTCTCGGTAAGTTCGATAATTCTGTCCGCTGTTTTATTCAAGAAATAACGGTCGTGGGAAACAAAGAAAACCGTACCGTCATAATCTGCAATCGCCGTCTCCAAGGCTTCCTTTGCCGGTAAGTCCAGATGATTGGTTGGCTCGTCTAAAATCATGGTGTTGGGTTTTTTAACGGAAATAGTCAAGAATTCAAGTTTAGCCCTTTCACCACCGCTTAATGAACCTACTTTCTTAAATACATCGTCATTGGTAAACAAAAGCGAACCCAGCATAGTACGGATTTCCCTCTCGTCAAATCGGGGGATAAGGTCCCATACGGAGTCTAAAACAGTTTTACTGTCATCGAGTACCTTTTGCTCCTGATCGTAGTAGCCTATCTCTACATTTTTGCCGAAAGTGAATTTACCCGCATACTCCGTATGCAAACCAAGAATGGTTTTAAGGAGAGTGGACTTTCCTATGCCGTTGGCTCCTATAAGGGCAACTCTTTCTCCACGCTTTACGCTGAATGAAACGCCTGTAAAAAGTTTTTTGAGCAGTCCGCCGTCATTTACAGATACCCCGAGACTCTCTACATCAAGCACATCTTTGAAAGACTGATATCCGCTCTCGAAAAAGAAACGGCAGGATTTGAGATCGCCATCAGGTCTTTCTTCCAGTTCCATTTTATCTATTATCTTCTGTTTGCTCTTGGCACTTGCAGAAGTGGAGGCACGGGCGATATTTTTTGCTACATACTCTTCAAGCCGTTTTATTTCCTTTTGTTGCAGTTCATAGTTCTTTGCCTGTATATCACGATTTTGCTGTTTGAGTTCAAGGTATCTGGTGTAATTGCCCGGATACCGTGTTGCCCTTGTGCGCTCTATCTCATAAAGAGTGTCGGCAAAGGCATCGAGGAAATACCGGTCATGAGACACTACTATAACCGTCTTTTTATAACTTTTAAGATACGATTCCAACCACTGCATAGTTTTAAAATCAAGGTGGTTGGTGGGCTCGTCAAGAAGCAACAGATCCGGCTCTTCGAGTAAAAGTTTTGCCATAGCAAGTTTTGTTTTTTCGCCGCCGCTTAAAGCGGAAATCCTTGTGTTGACGTTAAACCCCTCAAAACCCATTCCGTTGAGCACACTCATAATATTTGCGCGTAGCCTGAAACCGTCAAGTTTTTCAAAGGCTTCGCTTTTTTTGCCGTATTCGGAAAGGATTCTCTCATGCTCATCGGCAGAAAGGGTTGTGTCTGCCATTGCATTTTCGAGGGAGCGCAACTGCTGCTCTATGCTCACTATATGCGCATAAACGTCTATCATCTCTTCCCAGACGGTTTTTGTACTGTCTAAGGAATCTGTCTGTTTCAAAAATCCTTTGCGCAAATCTTTTGATACAATTATACTGCCGCTGTCATAGGCAATCTCGCCCGATATGATTTTGAGCAGTGTGGTCTTTCCTGCACCGTTCACACCGATAAGACCTATCTTTTCGCCCTGCTCGGCTTTGAGATTGATATTTTCCAAAATCACATCCGTGCCGTAACTTTTGCATACGTTATTTACCTGTAATATCATCTGTTTTTCTCCTGTCTGCAAAATACTGCGCAATCTTTTGGGCAGTGGTACGGTCTACCGACTTGACCTGTGCTATCTCGTCAACTGTTGCATTTGAAATGTTTTTAACCGACTTAAACGCTTTGAGCAGTTCCTTTTTCCGTACTGCTCCCACTCCGCTGATGTTATCGAGTTCGGACTTCAAATTCTTGGACGTGTTGAGTTTGGAATTATAAGTAATGGCACGTCGGTGCATCTCGTCCTGAATATTGGTAAGAAGCATAAACAAATCGGATGTCTTGTCAATTTCTATCTCGCCGTCTGTCGACACCACTCCCCTTGTGCGGTGGTTGTTGTCTTTAACTATACCGAATACTGCAATATGGGGAGCATACTTTTTTACTATCGGGGCAACGGTGTTGACGTGGCCCTGTCCGCCGTCTACAAAAATAACGTCGGGCAGCAAAGAAAAAGATGCTTTTTCCGGAGAGAGTTCGCCGCTGTCTATTCTTGACTTTTCCGCAACGGCACGTTCAAAGCGACGGGTTATAACCTCTGCCATACAGGCATAGTCATCTGCACCCGATACGGTTTTGACTTTAAAGTTTTTGTAATCTTTTGTGCTTGGACGGGCATCTACAAACGTAACCATTGCACCTACGTTGTTATCGCCTGAAATGTTTGATATATCGTATGCCTCTATCCTTTTGGGGATGTCTTTAAGCCCCAGCACCTTATACATCTGGGAAATGGCGTTGTTTTTAAACCTGATATCCCGCAATATTTTAAGTTCGCGCTCGGAAAGTTCTTTTTCCGCATTAGCCTTTATCATTTTTATAAGTTTTGCACTCTCGCCGATTTTGGGCACACGCACCTCTACCTTACGTCCACACAGACCTGTGAGCCATTGGCTTATAAGGTCTGTATCACCACAGTCAATTTCAATCAGAATCTCCGACGGTATAAAACTGGAATCCGTATAGTACTGCCTGATAAAATCAGCAAGAAGTTGTTTTTCGTCCATATCCTCTATGCCGTCTGCAAAATAGTTTTCTCTTCCGATTACACTTCCGCCGCGGATAAAGAAAACCTGAAAGCAAATACTCCCGTTTTTGCAGTAAAATGCAATCGCGTCCGAATCTGTGCCGTTAGCGGAAACTATCTTCTGTTTTTTTGAAAGCATATCAATCGCACGGAGTCTGTCACGAAGTTGTGCCGCTTTTTTGAAATTGGTATCTGCTGCGGCTGCCATCATCTGCTCTGTGAGTTCTGCCTGTACCTTTTCGTATTTGCCGTTTAAAAAGGCGATAATCTCTTTTACGGTTTCTTTATACTTTTCGGGTGTGATATCTCCGTTGCAAACACCCATACATTTGCCTATATGATAATAAAGGCATGGCCGTACACTGCCTATTTCCTCCGGAAATTTTTTGTTGCAACTGCGGATGCGGAAGATGTCTTTTATAAGTTCGATAATGTCACGCAGTACAATCGCACTAAGATAAGGCCCAAAATATTTTGCCCCGTCCTTTTTGACTGTACGGGTCACAAATATACGCGGGTACTCCTCGTTGACGGTTATTTTAAGGAACGGGTAGGTCTTATCGTCTTTAAGCAATATGTTATACTTCGGGGAATGTTCCTTGATAAGATTATTTTCCAACACAAAGGCTTCCATCTCGGAATCGGTAATTATATACTCAAAATCATCTACGTTGGAAACCATTGCCGCAACCTTGGGCGGATGGTCGTGATTCCTGAAATATGAACGTACTCTATTTTTAAGAACTTTCGCTTTGCCCACATATATGATTTCGCCGTCGGAATTTTTCATTATATACACTCCGCTGGTTTCGGGCAAGGTTTTAAGTTTTGCCTCAATACGCTCATTCATAAAGCCTTTTCTCCTTTCGTAGTGATTAGGTTGCAGATTATCGAAAACTTATAATCTGATTCCCTTTATACTTTAAGGTTCCTTTGTCTTTTATTTTATAATTCCCATACGAAAACTCCGGAACATTAAAAGAGAGTTTTTTATCCTTTGTTGCAAACACAACTATATAGCGTTCACGTTTAAATGTTCCCTGTATCCTCGAAACCGTGTCGGTTTTATATTTATCAAAAACTTCCGCTTTAACAGTTTTAACCGGTGCATATTTACTCCATACAAGTTTTTTTATAATCATAAACCAACACAGCGCAAACAGCAAAATTGATAATATACTAATAAAAACAGACATTATATCACCTTATTAAAATTGATCACTTCGATAGTCAGGAACAAAAGATTATGGAAGTGCAAGATATCTTACACTGACACAAGCCGAGTTAGAACTATTAACTCTAAGTTCTAATCTCAAATCAATGCGGGAATATTTTCTATCACCCATCATTCTCTCCGCTTTTTCTTCATTTAACCAAGGTTCATCGGTTTTCTTATCACTTACCGTAACTGTGTAATCCTCATAATAAACACAATTATCTTTCAGATATTCTACACCGCTTACATTATCAAAATAATCGGAATTTGTTGAACTTACATTCGGGTATGTATCTTTTTCTCCAAAATTAAGTTCAAAATCCTTACGGTAATTTCTCGCAAAATTATATGCCTGTTCGATATCAGCAAAATATGTTTCCTCAGCCATTAAGATATCATTATAAAAAACCAATTGTTTTCCTACAAAGCCCTCATCATTATCAACACAATCAAATGTATAGGTTGTCTGATCGCCTTTTGTAACTCCTTCAATATTTCCGAAATCTATATTCTTTGTTACAGTTTCCGTGCTTTCTCCAAACAAATTGTAAAAGCCAACCGTATGCTCTACATCCGGAGTTGTTCTTACCTGACAAGCCGCCAAAGAAACAACAAGGATAATTGTTATAAAAGTTAATAATAATTTTTTCATGGCCTTTCTCCTTTTATTCCAGAATTTTCGACAATCGCATATTTACGGTTGGGTTCCCGAGAACCTTGTTACTCCGTAATAAGAACCATCACGAAATATAACGAAATCAAAACCCCGTATATTTTAAGTATAACACAAAACAGCAGCAAAAGCAAATTGCTTTTACTGCTGTTTGTCATTTTACGGAGGCTATCATATTTTTGATTTTGAGTTTACTCTGCTGCCATATCTCATAAACCTTAAAGCGAACCTCTACGGGCAGTTCATCCTTTTGGGTTATCATATCGTATTCTGCGGCGGAAAGGCTGTTTTTGAGTATCGCTTTACTTTCATCGGGTATTTCGGCGGTTGTGCCGTCTACAAAGCACAAGGGCGGAAACAGTACACACCACCAGTTTTGTCCCCCACCGCTGCCTATAACAATTTTTAAGGCTTCATACGTTCCGGCGGGGAGTGTTACTTTGCCGTACACCTTTGTAGGGAAATCACTTTTACCAAGTGATGCCCTTACGGGGTAGTTATACCCTTGCTCTATAACAACCTCTTGGGCAAGGCGGTTAACAGAATCAAGGGTTGATACAACATCTGCCCTGGCATCTTCAATATCGCCGTTTTGTGCAAACACATCACCAAAACTATCTATAATGGCATCGCGGACTTTGAGTTTTAACTCCTGATCCTCATCGCTGTCGCTGTTTGCTATAACATGCAGACGTATCACACTGGCAGACAGAGATTTTTCCGTTTTGGCAGCATAGGCGGAATATACAAAGGTTACAATAACACCAAAACATATTGCGCATATTATATGACCAATCTTTACAGATGTTTTATCTTTATTCATAGCAAAGCCTCCCATGTATATAAATTATTAACCTTAATTGTGTTTTTTATACATAGGCTGTTTAAAATAAAAATCCCCGCAAAACATGCGGGGATTTGCAAACAAAATAAATTTTAACGTTTGCTGAACTGAGGAGCACGACGTGCAGCCTTCAAGCCGTATTTCTTTTTCTCTATCAAGAAATATCCCCATATTACAAGTGTTTGTAACTATTCTCGTAAAAAATAACCTCAAAAATAACCCGAAAATGCTTGATTAACTTTGTCTTTTAAGTCTGTAGGTTTATTATATGTTAAGTGTGCGTAAATGTCCAATGTGATTTTTGCGTGTTCGTGTCCGGCAAGATATTGAACAGTTTTTACATCCACTCCTGCAAGCAGTAAATTTGTAATATATGTGTGCCTGAGCTGATGCGGAGTAACCTGAAAATCCATACTATACACAACAGTATTATTGTGTGCCGCCTTTTCTCCCAAAACAGGCTTTACTATATGCACAGTTTTTTCGCCATTATTGTAACGATAATATTTGCGCTCTTTTGTACTTCTGACAATTACATAATTCCAAAGTCTCTGCCATTGTGTTCCCGACAATGCATCTCCATCTCTGTTTGCAATTACATAATCAGAGGTGGATTTTTCTTTTATAGCTTTCAAGCAGTTTTGGAGTTGTGGTGGAATTGGTATGTCGCGCTTTGCTGCAGGTGTTTTTAATTCTT
>SVKG01000053.1 GCA_015068565.1 Oscillospiraceae bacterium
TTAAGAGTAATCCTTAACGGTCTTGGTAAAGACGCAGCACAGATTATTTCAAGAATCAACGGCTTTACTTATGTTAAGACAGAGTTTGATTATGCTACCGGTAAGGTAAATGTTGTTTCGGAAAAAGCATATTCAAACGGCGAAAGAGCAAAGGTAAGATGCTACGGTGCCGATGACGTTCGTGAAGGCGTTGCCATTATGCATCTTGAAGGTGTTGACGTTTCCATCACAGGTAACTCCACCAACCCCACACGTTTCCAGCATCCCGTTGCAGGTACATACAAAAAAGAATGTATCCAGCAGGGTAAGAAATACTTCTCAGTTGCATCCGGCGGTGGTACAGGCAGAACACTCCACCCCGATAATATGGCAGCAGGCCCCGCTTCTTATGGTATGACAGACACAATGGGCAGAATGCACTCAGACGCTCAGTTTGCAGGATCTTCATCAGTTCCCGCTCACGTTGAGATGATGGGTCTCCTCGGCGCAGGTAATAACCCAATGGTTGGTATGACCGTTGCTGTTGCAGTTGCAGTACAGGAAGCAATGAATAAATAATTTAAGAGAACATAAAAAAGTTCGTGATGAATCTCATCACGAACTTTTTTTAATGTCTGTATAAAAGATTATTTAAGGAATACCTCTATAACGGGTATTTCGCAATTTGGCTTGGGGGTGGGGATTATAAAGTCCACCATATCGTCATACACGGTGATGTGGTTGCTGATTGTCACAATCTCGCCCTCGGTGTATGTAATCTCGCTTCCGTCGTGGAGGAACTGAGCGTACTCAATTTTACCTGCGAGGTTTCTCATACCAAGATGTGCAAATGGATACTCGCAAAGATGTATGTAGAGGCGTTTTCCGTCTTCGCTCTGGGTGAGACGGCAACCCTCAGGTGCTGTAAACTCAGGCTCTGCCATTGTGCATCCGTATATGGAACGGGAGTTGTATTTCATCCAGTCAGCAAATACTTTGAGGGAGTTTTCCGTTCTGTAATCAAGATATCCTCTTGGAGTGGGGCCTACATTCATAATAAAGTTTCCGCCGCAACTTACTGTTGTTACCAGCATCCTAAGGAGCATATCGGGGGATTTCCATGAAAACTCATCTCTGTCATAAGCCCATGAACCGGAGAATGTCTGACAAGCCTCCCAGAGTACCAACTCACCGGTTTCTTCGTGTTTTGGCCACTCGTGCATCTGGAACTGTTCGGGAGTGATAATGTCCTGTTCAATTCCTGTGCGGTTGTCAATTATGATTCCCGGTTGCAATTTTCTTGTAAGGGCAATAAGTTCTTCTGCTTCCCAGTCTTCCTTGCCCTTGCCCTTTGTAAACTTAACGGTTTTGTCCCTCGGCGGGAGAGTGTATGAAAAATCGTACCATATAATGTCAATCTTGCCGTAATTGGTAAGCAATTCCTCTACCTGATCCCGCATATATTTGGTGTAACGCTTCATATCGCGTTTGGCGTTTATTTCCTCGGCGTTTTCATCGTTTCTGCGGGGGTGGAATCTGTCAAGAGTAAAATCAGGATGATGCCAGTCCAGAAGTGAATAATACAAACCAATCCGTATTCCCTCTGCGCGGAACGCCTCTGCATATTCTTTTATAAGGTCTCTGCCGCAGGGGGTATTGGTAACTTTGTAGTCGGTGTATTTTGAATCAAAAAGGCAGAATCCGTCGTGGTGCTTTGCAGTCATTACCACGTATTTCATACCGGCTGCTTTTGCCTGTTTTGCCCACTCGGCGGGGTCGTATAAATCGGGATCAAATAACTTGAAATAACGGTCGTATTCCTCTTCCGACATGCATTTGTCAGATTTAAGCCATTCGCAACCGTGCTCTTTTATACCACCGCTTCTTGATGCCATAGAATAGATACCGAAATGAATAAACATCCCGAATCTGTCGTGAACGTACCAGGCAGTATCGCCGGGGGTTTTTCTTGTAACGTAACTGGACATAGCATTATCTCCTTAAAGTACTGTTAATACAAATATTTTAACATAACTTTGATTAAAAGTAAACAATAAAACGAGATTACTTTATATAAAAATGATATTGAATTAGAGCAGAGGCTTTGGTATAATCGATGTATACGGCTCCAACATCTGCGATGCTTACGGGGAGAAATCTGTTCCATGGTGTTTGTAAAAAACTAATTTATGTAAAGAGCAAATATTTGTAAGGGTATTTTATAATTTATGAATAAAACTTATATAACTGTAAAAAATTCCGGTATTGCGGAAATCACTGAAAAGAAATCCCGTTTTATAGCGGCGATGAAGCATATAGAGAGCGAAGAAGAAGCCGCGGAATTTATTGCTTCTGTAAAAAAGGAGCATTATAATGCCCGTCATAATGTGTACGCGTACCTTTTAAATAACGGGTTCAAAAAATACAGTGACGATGGCGAACCAACCCGAGCAGGCGGTTTTCCTGTGCTTGAAATGCTCGAAAACGAGGGCATTACAGATTGTGTGTGTGTTGTAACCCGTTATTTTGGCGGTACATTGTTAGGCACCGGTGGTCTGATTCGTGCATATACCAAGGCGGCCAAGGATTGCCTTGCGGTGTGCGGACTGCTTAAAAAGACTATGTGTGACAGAGTTTGTATCAGGTGTGACTATACACATCTCAGTAAAGTTGAGCATATATTGAAAAACGGACCTTTTGTAGTAGAAAACATTTCATATACAGATACGGCGGTTGTGGATGTTATATGCGAAAAGAAGCAGACAGACGGATTGCTTTCTGAAATATTTGAAACTTTTGGCGTTTCAGTAATAGTCGAAAAAAAGGGTGAAATATACTATACTTTATAGGTGTTTGGGTATTTTCCACAAAAAAGGCACTTTGTTTTTTCGTATAATTTACAAATGGTAAAAAGCAGGTTGACAAATGAGGTCTGGCTGTGTTAGTATAGTTTGTGGGTACAAATGGAAATTCACCCATATATTGAAAAAAGGCAGTAGTTTGATACTGCTCACATTTTAGGAGGAAGCAAGCAATGCAAAAAGGTACAGTTAAATGGTTTAATGCAGAAAAAGGTTACGGATTTATTGAATGTGAAGATGGCGGCGATGTATTTGTACATTTTTCAGCCATTTCAATGGAAGGATATAAATCACTTCAGGAAGGCGAAGCTGTTGAATTCGAAGTAATTGAGGGTGCAAAAGGACCTCAGGCAGCAAACGTTACAAAGATTCAGTAATAGTAGTAATATTTACTTAAACGAACAGTAAAACCCCAATACATATTGGGGTTTTTTCTTTAAGCAGGAGAAGATTATGGAGCGCATAGATGTAATTGCCAAAATAAAAGATTCGATGTCGGGTCTTAGTAAGGGACATAAAAGTATTGCGGCATATATATTGGAAAACCGCGACAAAGCAGCGTTTATGACGGCTGCTGCTTTGGGCAGTGCTGTGGATGTGAGTGAATCTACTGTTGTAAGATTTGCTGCTGA
Source organism: Oscillospiraceae bacterium (assembly GCA_015068565.1). Taxonomy (GTDB): domain Bacteria; phylum Bacillota; class Clostridia; order UMGS1810; family UMGS1810; genus SIG455. The sequence continues at coordinate 3,473 of SVKG01000053.1, forward strand.
AATGGGCTATGAAGGCTACCCGCAGATGCAGAAGGCGTTGCAGGCGAGTATCAGAGGCCGCCTTACAAATGTTCAGCGAATGGAACTTGCCACCTCCAAGATGGGCGAGGAGAATATTTTAAAATCGGTTATACATGCGGATATAGAAAAATTGCGTCAGACGGCAGAGACACTTGATAATGATGATTTCCTACGTGCTGTTGAAGCAATTGCCAAAGCAAAGAAGATATATGTTTTAGGTGCCAGAAGTTGCTCATCATTAACATCTTTCCTGGGGTTTTACCTCAACCTGATTTTTAAGGATGTAAAAACCATAAGTACAAGTTCGGATAGTGAAACTTTTGAACAGATTTTCAGAGTAGGCGAGGGCGATGCGGTAATAGCAATAAGTTTTCCAAGGTATTCAAGCCGAACCGTCAAGGCGGTATCTTATGCATCGTCAAACGGAGCAGATGTGGTTGCCATTACCGACAGTATGGATTCTCCGATAATACCTTATGCCACACATTCTCTGATAGCCAGGAGTGATATGTCGTACTTTGCTGATTCGCTGGTGGCACCGCTTAGCATTATAAATGCGATTATAATGGCCCTTGCCATCAAAAACGAAAAGGCTGTCCGCGACACCTTTGATAAACTGGAAAATATCTGGGATAAGTATGAGGTGTATGAGAAACATGAGTGATAAGAGAGTAGCCGTAATCGGTGGCGGACCTGCGGGTATGATGGCTGCGGCAACTGCGGCGTTGGCGGGTAAAAAGGTTATATTGTTTGAGAAAAATCCTTTCCTGGGCAAAAAACTGCTGATAACGGGAAAAGGCAGATGCAATGTAACCAATGACGCGGATATATCGGATTTTATAAAGAATGTACCTGTAAACAGTTCGTTTTTGTACAGCGCTTTTTACGGGTTTACAAACAGAGATTTGATTGAACTGATAGAAAAACTGGGAGTACCCACCAAGGTAGAACGAGGCGGACGTGTGTTTCCCGTGAGTGATAAGGCAAAGGACGTAGTCAATGCTTTGGCGGGATATGTAACCGATAGCGGTGTTAAAATAGTAAAGGTCGCAGTTTCAAAGGTACTTGCCAATGACGACGGCACCAAAACCGTTGTTTTGGCGGATAAACGCGGTGTTAAGTGCGACAGTGTGATAATCGCAACCGGCGGTGCCAGTTATCCTCTTACAGGCTCTACCGGAGACGGATACCGTATGGCATCATCTCTCGGTCATACTGTTACAGAACTCAAACCCTCCCTTGTGCCTTTGGTTGTTAAAGAAGAACATATTTCCCGACTTCAAGGGCTCTCCCTTAAAAATGTGGCGGTAACATTAAAACTCAAAGACAAAACGGTTTACGAGGATTTTGGGGAGATGCTTTTTACCCATTACGGACTCTCAGGCCCGACTATACTGAGTTCAAGTTCTCACATGCGCAAAGACGGAGAGTATACAGTAAGTATAGACCTTAAACCTGCTTTGGATTTTTCCGCATTGGATAAGCGTTTGCTGAGGGATTTTGAGCAGACGAAAAATAAGGACTTTGTAAATTCACTGGATGAACTTTTACCCAAAAAACTCATTCCGGTTATTGTGGACCTTTCGGGCATAGCACCACATAAAAAGGTAAATGAAATAACCCGCGAGGAACGTCATAATCTTGTAAATCTGATAAAGGACTTTAAATTCCATATAAAAGGCTTCCGTCCGATAAGTGAGGCTATAATCACGTCCGGCGGAGTCAGTGTAGGAGAAATCAACCCCAGCACAATGGAGTCGAAACTTGTAGAGGGCATTTTCTTTGCGGGTGAGATAATAGATGTTGATGCCTACACGGGCGGATACAATTTGCAGATAGCATTTTCAACAGGTTATCTTGCAGGTATAAACGCGTAGTAAAAGAATTTTTTTCTGCTGTTTGCATACAATAATACCAACATTGAGTTGGAGGAATAGTATGAAAAAGAGGATGGCAGATGTTGCTGCAAGGATTAAGAAAACGGATTTTTTCAGCAGTAAAGTATTTACTGCACTGTACTCTGCGGCGTTGGTGTGTATTGCGGTTATATGTGTATCCCAGGTAGGGCTTAAAAATACGGCCACAAGGAGATTTTTTACAAAGATAGATGAATACGAGGGCGGATATTTTGAGGCTGCGGTAACGGTATCTGAAAAGCAGGAAACCCGTTTAACTTTGCATACAGACTCCACGGACACAAAAAACGCGAGAATATATGTCAATGGTAATGAATACGCCAATCTTGCAGAGGGGGATAATTATGTGGATATATCCTCGATGTCTGTTATAGAGATATATTCACCCGATAAAAGTGTCACCGTTGAAATAACGGAAGTAAGTGACGGTCTTGTTCTGTATACTCACCTTGGCAGTGTAACTGCGGATAAAGAAATCAAATTGCTGGGACGGGTAGGAATAAGATAAAAAACAGTTGTATAATCGCGAAAAATCTGTTACAATAAAGCGGTAATAATATTTGGAGGCGAACGTATGATAAATATTGCTATTGACGGCCCTGCGGGTGCGGGAAAAAGCACTGTTGCAAGGGCGATTGCAAAGGATTACGGATATATTTATGTTGATACCGGTGCTCTGTACCGGGCACTGGCATATAAGGCAATAAATAACGGAATTGATGTTAAAGACGAGATAAATGTAACCAGGATGCTTGGCTCAACAAAACTTGACATTACATATACTGAAAAAGGACAGAGAATTATCCTTGACGGAGAGGATATTTCCGACAGTATCCGTACAGCACAGATATCTATGGGTGCATCGGATATTTCGGCACTGCCGTTTGTGCGCGAATGGCTTTTGGATATGCAAAAGGATATCGCGAGGAAAAACGACTGTATAATGGATGGCAGGGATATAGGCACGACGATATTGCCGGATGCCGAAATCAAGATTTTTCTTACTGCATCTGTTGAGGAGAGGGCAAACAGGCGGTATAAAGAACTTGTGGCAAAAGGGGAGAGTATAACGCTTGAAGCCGTTATAGAGGATGTAAAGACAAGAGACTATAACGATTCCCACCGTGCAGTTTCACCTCTTAAAAAGGCTGATGACGCGATAGAGGTTGACACAACGAATCTTGATTTTGGACAAACCGTCAATACAATCAAGGAAATTATCGACACACATATCGGGGGAGAAAAATAATGTGGTTCAAAACAATTAAAACAATAGTTGCTGTGTTTTTGAGAATATTTTTCAGAATCAGCATTATTGGGGAAGAGAATATCCCCCAAGAGGGCGGATGTGTTGTATGCGCCAATCATGTGAGTAACTGGGATCCGGTATTTCTCATTGCACTGCTTAAAAGACGGATATACTTTATGAGCAAGGAAGAACTGTTCCATATTTTTGGACTTGGTGCACTGCTCCGGTCGATAGATATTATCCCCGTTAAGCGTAATGCTTCGGATATAAGTGCAGTTCGTACATCTATCAAGGTACTTAATGAAGGCAAAGCCCTGGGTATTTTTCCCAGCGGCAGACGTGTTAAAAAAGGCGAAGAAGTTGAGGTTAAATCAGGAGTGGCATTTATCGCGGTAAAGGCAGCGGCATCTGTAATTCCCGTTTATATTGAAACTTCATACAGAATATTTAGCAGAGTGAAAATCTATGTAGGTAAAGCCGAGGATATGTCGGTTTACGGCAAGGCAAAACTCAGCGCAGAAGAACTTGGCGAAATCAGTAACGGACTGTTTAAGAATATTAACGCTCTTGCGGAGGGGTCAAAGTGATAAAACTGGCAAAAACGGCAGGCTTTTGTTTTGGCGTTAATCGTGCGGTGGATTTTCTTGAAAACACCGACACTCCCACGGCAACCCTTGGTCCGATTATACATAATACATCTGTTGTGGAAAACCTTAGGGAAAAAGGGATAGTACCGGTGGATTCCATAGACGAGATTCCCACCGGCCATGTTGTTGCCATAAGAACCCACGGAGTAGGCAAAGAGATTTATGATGAACTTTCCCGGCGTGGGTTTGAGATAGTGGATCTTACATGTCCTTTTGTAAAGAAAATCCATAAAATAGTTTCCGAAAAAGCCGGACAAGGCTATAAAATAGTAATAGTAGGGGATAAAAACCACCCCGAAGTACAGGGGATTAACGGTTGGTGCGAAAATAATGCAATAATTGCACTTGACATATCGGATTTAGATGGTAGAATAGAAGAGTCGGATAAAATTTGTCTGGTATCACAGACAACGATGGATAGAAAAACTTTCAAAAAAATTGAAAATTTTTTGAAAAACCATTGCAAAAACATAGAGATATTTGATACAATATGTAATGCGACTAATGAACGGCAGACCGAAGCGCAGGAGATAGCGGAAACATCGGATGTAATGGTGGTTATCGGCGGATACCACAGTTCCAATTCCCGGAAACTTGCGGAGGTTTGCAGTAAGTATTGCAGAGATACTTACCAGATTGAGTGTTTTGAGGATTTACCTCAGAATATAGATATATCGGCAAAAAATGTCGGTATTACGGCGGGTGCATCCACACCGTCGTGCATTATAAAGGAGGTTACATTAAGGATGGAAGAAATGAAAAAAACTGTTGGCGACAGTTTCGCCGAGCAATTTGAGGAGTATGAAAAATCACTCGTAACTTTACATACAGGAGACAGAGTAACAGGCACTGTTATCAGTGTTACTGATGCCGGCGTAAGCGTTAATCTCGGCTATAAGTCAGATGGCTTTATACCCACATCAGAGATGACAGACGACCCCACTGTTGATGTTAAATCAATGGTTAAAGCGGGAGACGAGATTGAAGTTTTCGTTGTAAGAGTTAATGACGTAGAAGGCGAAGTTACACTTTCCAAGAAAAAGATTGATGCAATCAAGAGCGAGAGTGTCCTTGAAGAAGCCCTCGAAAGCAAAGAGATACTCACAGGAAAAGTTGTTCAGGTAGTTAATAAAGGTGTTATCGTAAGTTATAAAGGTGCAAGAGTTTTTGTTCCTGCATCACAGGCAAGTGACAGATTCCTCAGCGACCTCAGTGTTTTGGTTGGCGAAGAGGTATCTTTCAGAATCATTGATATCAAAAAAGAACGCGGCAGAAATAAAGTAGTAGGCTCTGTTAAAGAAGTTGTTAAAGAGCAGAAAGCCATTCTTTCAGAGAAGTTCTGGTCAGAGGTTGAAGTTGGTAAAACTTACACAGGTACAGTTAAATCCCTCACAAAGTTCGGTGCATTTGTTGATATCGGCGGAGTAGACGGTCTTATCCATATTTCAGAACTTTCATGGACTAAGATTAAGCATCCTTCCGAGGTTGTTAATGTTGGCGATGTTGTAGAAACTTATGTAATCGAATGTGATAAAGAAAAAGGCAAAGTTTCTCTCGGATACAGAAAAACAGAGGACAACCCCTGGAATAAGATTGCCGAGGAAATTGCATTGAACGATGTTGTAGAATGTAAAATCGTAAGAATTGTTCCCTTCG
>SVKG01000054.1 GCA_015068565.1 Oscillospiraceae bacterium
AAAGACAACCACAAAGAAAATCAAAAGATAATATGTATCACATAAAAACCCCTCCTGTGTCAGGAGGGGTTTTGCTTTGTAAAATATGTTTTTTTACAATCAGTTACATTCAGCAACCAACGGACCGGCAAGTTCTTTAAGATAGAAAAGTTTACCGGGGAGGGTAGGCATAAATGTTGAAGTGATATTCATGTCGGGGCCGTAGTGGAGAGTGGTAAGGAAACTCATACCCTGCCAACCCATACCGCGTCCGAGAGTACCGTCAGCGCCGCCGATAATGTAATCAGCCTGTAAAAACAAACCAGGGCCAATAGTATTGGCGCGGCAAGGAACCAAGGTTGTACGGCTCTTGAAACTTGTAAGAGCGTTCTGTTCGATTGTCAAAGGATGGAGTTTTGCACCTATACGGTAACAAGCGCTTTTCCATTCCTCAACATTGGCGTAATCCTCAGCAAACTGGGGTTCCCAGAAAGCGATGTGGCACATTCTGCCGATACCGAATACGAGAACGAGTTTAGCGCCTTCATCTTTTAATTTCTTGATTTTTTCGGGATATGTAGGCAGATTTTCAAAAGTAGCAAAGTTGCGCTGTGATTCGGGAATTGTGTATTCACCGAGGGGGTTGAAAAATGCCTGTTTCATACTGTATTCAAAAGAAGCAGGGTTGTCAGAGGGGAGCGTTTTTCCTTCGGAATCAGCCCATTCGTCCATGTTAAAGGTATATACATGGTCGCATTTTACTTTCCAGTTTGTAAGGAAGTAAACAGCCCATTTGTACATTCCCATAGGACCAACCGGCAAAATCATAGCAAGTTTTTTGCCTTCGTCCTTGGCAAGTTTAATCTGCATAGCGATTTCGTGACCCATGAATGTGTCAAAATCGTTGATGTTGTCACATTCAATTGGTTGAAAATCCTTGTTCCAGAAATCTTCGCGTTTAACGCCCATATCGCAACAAGCGTCAATTTTAGCCATGTCCCAGCCCTTGGGATAAAAATCCTCAAGAAGTGAGCCTTTGACAGTAGATAAAAAATCCATACTCTTATCCTCCTAAATATAATAAATTTTATAAAAAACAAATTGATATTACGGCAACATTCTTTTTGTAGTTACCTTTGGGTATGCGTAGCACTGTTTAAAGGCCTCGGCATACTGACAATTCGACTGGATACCGCGGAATCTTGCCACAGACTTAATGAGTTCGGCAAAGTCAATATGGTCGTGGTCCCTCATCCATTTGAGTTGGCTGACATGACATTCGAGCATTTCCATTTTGAGGTCAACAAAGTCGGTAATGTCAACGTATTCAGTGGGCAGGAAATTAACTCCGGCGAAGTTGTCCATGTAAAAAATAGGCGTAACCTTGGCAACCTTGTCAATAGAGGTTTTATATTGGGGTACACTTGCGGCAAATGAAGCAGCAAACACCAGTTTGCTTACGGCTACGTGATCGGGCATATAATCCTCGGGGTCATGGGTGATTATGAAATCCGGCTGAGCAGTACGGATAACATCGACAACTTTGTCAATCTGCTCTTTTTGCTCACCGTATACGAGCAAATCGCCGATATCACAGGTTACAACCTCTATACCTGCAAGTTTTCCTGCATTTTTTGCCTCTTCGCGGCGCATAACACGAAGTTCATCCGATGGGATAATTTCGTGACCAAGATTGCCGTTGGCAACATGGCAAACGGTAACTTTATCGCCTCGGGCGACACACTTTGCCAATGTACCTGCACACTGACACTCAATATCGTCAGGATGACATCCTATTGCAAGAACGTTCATAAAAATTCAATCCTTTCGTGTGTATAGATAATAATCAACTTAATTATACGACAATTTTCCATATTATGCAATATAATTTTGTGTGGCTTTTTGCTTTTTATTGCAGCATCGAATTGATACAAAAGTAAGTAAGGGGAAACCCGTTACCAAATTCAAAAAAAGCCTTTACATTTAGGCGTTGCTGTGATATACTTTATAATGATAATATTTTAGGAATTGGTGGTGCAATAGATTTGGAATGGGAAAGGGAAATTAAAATTACCGATATTATTACCCTTATTTGGCGCAGAAAGTGGCTGATTGCAGCATTTGTGCTGATAGCGGCAGTGGCTGCATATTGTTACAGCACCTACTATGTAACACCTCAATATACAGCAACTGGAACTTTAATTGTTAGAAACGCTGAGGAAAAAGTGAACACAAATGTAGAACTTGGTGAACTTAATGCATCCAGAGTACTTGCAAATACATACATTGAGATTCTCAAAAGCGGCAATTTCACCAATGTTGTTGCAAGTGATATTAACCTTAATTATACAGCATCACAAATTAGAGGTATGCTTACTATAACTCCGAGAGACGAAACGGAGATACTTGAAGTCAGGGTGAGAAATACCAATCCACATCACGCGGCAATAATTCTTAATGCGATTTTGAATAATGTTGATGCCGCTGTCAGGATTGTCAAAGCAGGAACTGCTATCGTTTTAGATCCTGCTACGGTGCCGAAAGCACCTTCGTCACCGAACATTCCGCGCAACACTGTACTCGGCGGTTTTATCGGGGCGTTGATTTCTGCACTGATAATAGTGTTGCCCCATATTTTTGACATAACAGTACGAGATGAAAAGGAAATTTCCGAAAGATACAAAATCCCCGTTTTAGGTGTGATCCCGACTATTAAGTCAGAAAGGAACTAACGGTATAAGAATGTTAAAAATATTTAAAAAGAAAAAATCAAAGATTCATACAGAAGAATATATTGAAGATTTTTATAACGGAAATGTTTCTTTTGAAGTAAAAGAGGCGTTTAATACAGTTAGAACCAATATTATGTTTGCTACCAATTCAATTGAAGGATGTAAAAAAATCATCATTACTTCTTCTGTTGCGGGTGAGGGCAAATCCACATCATGTTTAAACCTGGCTATGGCCATTGCCCAGGTAAAGTCGAAGGTTCTGTTGATTGATGCGGACCTCAGGAAGCCTACAATATATAAATTTTTGAAACTTGACCAGGAAGTTGGTCTTTCTTCTGCTTTGGGGGGATTTTCTACTTTTGAAGAAGTAGTAAAAAAGACAAAGATTGGTGTTGACTGTATTCCCGCCGGTCCTGTTCCGCCTAATGCGGCAGAACTTCTTGCAAGTGACAAAATGGGCGAACTTTTGGAGTGGGCATCTGATAAATATGATTACATTTTGTTGGATACTCCTCCTGTTAATATTGTAAGTGATGCTACAATCCTTTCCAAGTATGCACACGGCACAATACTCGTTGCCCGAAACAAATATACTGCTCATCCCAGTATTGTTAATGTGTTGGAGGCACTTGAATTTTCCGGCACAAAAGTTTTCGGGTTCTTGCTTAATGATAAAGATCTCACCGAAAGCAGAGGCTATTATAAATATGGCGGATACCGTTACGGATATGGCAAGTACGGATACGGTTATGGAAAAAGTTATAAAACCGGTACGGGTGAAAAAGATGATTGATTTTCACAGTCACGTGCTTCCGGAAATAGATGACGGGGCCGGATCTGTTGAAGAGTCGGTGCAAATGCTTTTGAGCCTGAAAGAGCAGGGGATAACCACTGTTGTGGCAACCCCACATTATAAAGGACAATGCTCTGTCGATGAATTTTTAAATCGACGCCGACAGTCTTATGATTGTCTTTGTGCCTTTGCAGAGGAGATCGGTGCCGTATTGCCAAAGGTAGTCCTTGGCGCAGAGGTTGCATTGGAAACGTATGCTTTGATAGGCGATTCAATCAAAGACCTATGCATTGAGGGAATGGATTGTATACTTATAGAAATGCCTTTCCTTTTGTGGAACGGATATTTGTTTGATGCCCTTGACGACATCTCACAAAAGTACGGTTTACAAGTTATAATTGCTCATATTGACAGATATTTTTCGCTGTTTGGAGACAAGAGGCGGAATAACGACATTTTTTCTATGGTTGATAAAAATTATGCTTTGCAATTAAACACATCGGCATTAAGTTCATGGCAAGGCAAAAGACTTTTGCGCAAACTTGTTTCCTTGGGCGGACGGGTTGTGTTTGGCAGTGATTGTCATAATATGGAAGACCGTAAACCTGTTTACGGCAAATATAAAAAAGTTATAAGCAGATATTTAAGCGCCTTGGATAAAGGCAGAGTGTTTGAAAATATTTAAGTCTATTATTAAAATTAATATATAATTAAAAAGGAGAAGTAGCTATGAAAAAAGTTTTAATGTTGCTTGTTGCATGTTGTCTGGTATTTAATACCACGGTAATGTGTGCATTTGCAGAAACTCAGGATATTGATTTTTCAATGTCTACTGTAAAAGAGATTATTGCAAACGGCGGAGATCATCTTATGGAAATCTTGGATACAGACAGAGCTTCCGCATTTCTTGTTATGAGAGGATATTTCAGCACTGACGAAGGTGTTGATACTCTTATCGAACTTATCGAGAATGATATGTACAACACAGTTCCGGCGGTTGAAAACATTTTCAACATTATCGGTGATAAGGAAACCTTTATCTTTATGATCAAATTGATTAAATGTATCGACGCCGATGAAAGAGCAGAAGTACTTGATGCTTTTTATGCAAGAGAAGGTCTTGAACTTACAAGCAAACAGGAAGAAGCCCTGTACAAAGTTTATGAGTATTTCGTTCCTGAGGAGGTTATAACAACTCTTGCAGACGAAAATAATGTTACTGCAGAAATGATTGCGGCACTTTTCAATGTATTTAAAGGCAAGATAATGCTCACTGATACAGAATATGGCTCATCCAATTTTAAATTGAAGAGCATGTCTTCTGGTTTCACAAGCAAACTCAACAGTGTTCTTGATGAATACACAGTTGGCGGAAAGAGTTATAAAGCAAAAGCATTTGTTAATAAGATCATTGATGATGTGAATGAAGATTTTTCAAAGACCGCAAAAAATAACATCAAAGTTGTTTTTGAAGAAATCGGTATTTATGAAGAGGCTAAAAAGCCCTCATCATCATCTTCTGGTGGCGGTGGCGGATATTCTGTAATAACAGAAGTTAGCGAAAATGTTCCTACTGCCGGTGAAGTTCTTTCACCCGTACAGATTCTTGCACAGTTCGCGTACAGTGGTGTAGAGGTTGAGGAATTTGATGATGCCGTTGGTCATTGGAGTAACGATACTTTGAGGGTTCTTAGAGCAAAAGGTATCATTGCCGGTGATGCAGGTACAAACAATTACAGACCTGACGCTCGTATAAACAGAGAGGAAATGGCTGTTTTGATGGCAAGATATCTCCAAATGAGAGATGGTATTAACTATGAGACTCATGAACATATCAAGTTTGCCGATAGCGACAGCGTAAGTCCCTGGGCTACAAGCAGCGTTGCTTATCTTGCAGGCAGAGGTATTCTCCTCGGTTATCCCGACGGTAATTACAAACCCCAGCAGGAAATCACCAGAGAAGAAGCAATTGCTATAATTGACCGCGTTATCAATAATAAGTATAAGACAACCCACAATGCGGCGGACTTTACTGACCACCATACAATCGGTGATTGGGCAAAAGAAGATGTTGAATATATGTCTGATTTGAAGATTGTCAGCGGTTATGAAACAGGCGCATTTATGCCTAAGAACTTTGTAACACGTGCAGAGGTTTCCACACTTGTATTCAATGCAATGTGTGTAGAAGGTATGATCAAATAATTGTGTAATCAGCGAGGAAATGATATGAATAAAAGAATTGTATCATTGTTGATTATAATTACATTGGCATTTACAGGTTTATCTGTAAATGCCAATGCTTTAAATAAGGGTTTTGATTCAGTTGTTGATAAATTTTCAGAGTTTTCTTCCGAAGACAGAGAAAATCTGTTTACAATTCTTTATCCCATGATTATAGTTGACAGTGGAATAGACGGGCTTGTAAGCATTATCGAAACTTATAACGGCAATAATTCGGGTGTGTTTGGTCCGTATGTAGAGGAGTTGCTCAAATACAGTTCAAAGGAAGACATTGTTTTCTTTTTAAACTCACTTAAAGTAATTCCCGAAAAAATCAGAAATAAGTATTTAACCGTCATCAAGAATAGGGAAGAACTGAAATTGTCCGCTGATAGCAGTAAGCGGTTTGGCTCATTTATGGATAAACTTTATGGAGAATTTCCCAAAATCAAAGATATCCTTGCCGAAGACGGTATAAGCGAAAAAGTTGTTGCCAACTTCATTTGCTTTATTCCTGCTGCAAACGATAATATAGCGTTGCTTAAAGCAGATTCAAAATATAAGTTTTCCCTTAACAGGATTTCGCCATCCATATTAGACAGGGTGGATGCCCTTTCCGAGAAATCGGGCAGGAAAATTGCATTGGAGCAGATCGTAAAAAGTTTTGTTTCGTTTATCAATAATGAAATTTCCTATGAAAACAGAGAAAATATTTACACTGTGTTTGCTGAACTTGGTATTTGCAAGGGCGAAGCCGTGGATGAAAACTCTTCATCAAATGGTTCGTCCACGGACAGCGACAATAATGCTGTAACGGATAATGCGGCCAATAAAATCGTATTTACAGATATTGACGGCTGGTATAAGGAATATATCCTTGCTCTTGCTGAAAAAGGAATTGTTTCCGGCAGAGGAGACGGTAAGTTCTATCCTAATGATACTGTCACCCGTGAAGAATTTGTAAAAATGATATGTAATGCCGTAAACTTGCCTGTTAACCTGACTGCCACATCATTTGTTGATGTTGATGTAAATGCCTGGTATGCGCCTTATATAAGCACGGCATATTATAATGGTGTTATCAACGGGCAATCGGCACAGATTTTTGGTATAGGCCAAAATATCCTTCGTCAGGATGCGGCGGTTATATGCAATAATATTATAAAAGGTATCCTGACAGACGAGTCTGCCAATATAACCTTTGCCGATGACACTTCAATTTCGGCTTATGCAAAAGAGAGTGTATATAATCTTGCCAAAGTCGGTATAATTAACGGTGATAATCTTGGCAACTTCAATCCCAGTGCAAATCTCACCAGAGGTGAAAGCGCAAAGATAATCTGCGAACTTATTAAGTATATGGAAAAATCCAGATAATTCGGGCGGTGTAGATAGTGGCGAGAAAAATATTCAGTTGGGTTGCTGTGATATTATGGATGCTGGTGATATTCGGCTTTTCCGCACAGTCAGCCGATTCTTCGGACACTTTAAGTATGGGGCTTTCTGAGAAGATTGTTGAGTTTATACTGAGTCTTAGAGATATCCCGGTATTTTCTGCTTTGGACGGCGATGCTGTCAGCAACTTTATACTGAACGCCAATCATTATGTCAGGAAAACGGCACATTTTATGATTTTTGCTGTTTTGGGACTTTTAGTTAATAACTTACTTCTCTCTTATGGGAACGAACGGGTAAAAAGTTGTTTTTTTGCTGTTTTGATATGCTTTTTATATGCGGTGAGTGACGAGGTTCATCAGTATTTCGTTCCCGGCAGAGCGTGTAGATTAAAGGATGTTATAATTGACACCTGTGGCGCTTCGGCGGCGGTTTGTCTGGCATACCTGACATACAGAATTCGTCGGAGATACATTCACACTAAATAATATAAAAATTAAAGAGACAGATTTCTGTCTCTTTAATTCTGATTTCGTATTTAAAATATGGAGGTCGGTTATATGAGGGCATTGGTGACGGGGGCAAGTTCCGGAATAGGCGCCGATATTGCCAGGGTTTTGAGTAAAAAAGGTTTTGAGGTTGTCCTTGTCGCACGGCGTGAAGACAGACTCTTGAAACTTGCAGATGAGTTGGAGGGAGACGCGGAAATTTACTGCTGTGATTTAAGCAAAGCAGATAATTGCGTTGAACTGTTTGAAAAATATAAAGACGTTGACATCCTTATTAACAATGCTGGTTTTGGCATCTTTGGCAAGTTTTGTGATACAGAACTTGAAAGAGAACTTTCCATGATAGATGTTAATATAACGGCTATGCATATACTTATGAAAAAGTTTCTGTGCCATTTCAAGGCAAGGAATCGGGGATATATACTTAATGTGGCATCTTCTGCGGCGTTTTTACCGGGGCCGTTGATGGCGTCGTATTATGCAACAAAGGCCTATGTGCTTCGTCTTACACAGGCGGTGGCAAAAGAACTTAAAACCGACAAATCAGATGTATATGTAGGTGCGCTTTGTCCGGGGCCTGTTGATACTGAGTTCAATAATGTTGCAAATGTAAATTTCAATATTAAAAGTTTGACAAGCAAATATGTGGCTCAATACGCGGTAGGTAAGATGTTTAAGGGTAAAACTGTTATTGTTCCCGGTAAAATCATAAAACTCGGCGTGTTTTTTTCAAGATTTGTTCCACAGAGATTGCTTTTGTATATTTCGTATAATATTCAGAAAAATAAGAGTTAAAAAATATGCGGTGATTACTCACCGCATATTTTGTATATTGCATCTTTTACCGAGGATACGCCTATAATTT
>SVKG01000055.1 GCA_015068565.1 Oscillospiraceae bacterium
GCAACAGTGCGAAAAACTCCTTGACGAGGACCCGTTCTTAAAATCCGATAAAAACCTGCCGCTGCGCAGCAGAATACATCATATGTTTGCCAAGTTCGATGATGCTGATATATTCAATTAAAAAAACGGAGATGGAATCCATCTCCGTTTTAAATATTTATCCCAATAGCGTATCAAATATAAGCATTATGCAAAATCCCACAAGCAAAGCGTAGGTTGCGCCCCGCTGACTTCCGTGGGCATGGGTTTCGGGAATCATTTCGTCGCTTATAACATACAGCATTGTGCCCCCTGCAAAAGCAAGGGCAAAGGGTAAAATAGCGGTTGAAAAAGAAACTGCAAAGTACCCTAAAAGTGTTCCTGCCACTTCAATCAATCCGGTTATCAGTGCACAAACAAAAGTTTTAGCAGGTGATATTCCTGCCGCCAGCATAGGTCCTATTATAACCATTCCTTCGGGGATATTCTGCAAAGCGATACCTCCGGCAATCAGCAGTGCTTCGCCGTTGTTTCCCGAGCCAAATCCCACACCTGCGGCAAGACCTTCCGGCAGATTGTGTATGGCAATCGCGAGTACAAACAGCATTACTTTGTTTACCTTTGCCAAATCAGGATGTTTTTCGTTATCCGCCCCAATAATACTGTGTGCGTGAGGCACTAACTTGTCAATAACATTAAGACATAGAGCGCCGATAAATATACCGCTTACCGCAAGGGTGAGTCCGTAACTTCCGCCGTATTCCACAGAGGGGAGTATAAGCCCGATTATTGCCGCTGCAAGCATTACACCCGCTGCAAATGAGAGTACAATGTCGCTGAATTTGTGTGTGATGTTTTTAAATAAAAACCCGATGATTGAGCCGAGCAGTGTTGCACCGCCGACTCCGAGAGCAGTTAAAAGTACAAGTTTCATATCTTTCTCCTTACTAACTGTTAATGCAAGTATAAAGGATGTTCCTTAGCCTTGGCATATAATAAGTTTCCTGGGGATTTAGCATGTGGTGTGAGTAAAACATAGCCAGACCGGGCATCGGGTCAACCAAAACAGTTGCCCCCGCGGCACCGCTCCATCCGAACTCACCGATATTACCGCACGAGCCACCTGCGGCTTTGTCCATCATTGTACGGACTCCCAGGCCGTATCCGTACCCCTTTAATTGAGGCCATGTAAATGTGGCAAGTTGCTCGGGCGTCAACTGGTTGGTGCGCATAAGTTCTATGGTGGAGGAGGCAAGGATTCTTTCACCGCTTCTGCCTACACCGCCGTTTGCAAGAGCCGATGCAAACAGCGCATAATCCGCCACCGTGGTGGTAATACCACCGCCTCCGTTGTCATGCTGATTGCTGAGGACTCCGTTTACCTGCTTTCCGCAATTTATAACAGTACCTTTTTCTGTGTTTTCGGTAGATTGCATCTCCACAAGGGACTTGTTTTCGGAAATAACATATTTATACTGTTCCGCCATCTTGTCCCTTATGTGTTCATTTGTAAAGTACGAGTTGTTCATCCCCAGAGGCTTAAAGATGTTCTCCTCTACATAATCACGGAACTTTTTGCCTGATATAATTTCAACAACAGCCGCAAGTATGTCGTGGCTTGAACCGTATTTCCACTTCTCACCCGGCTCAAAGTCCAGATAATCTTTTGCAATGCATCTTGCTGCATCAAGTGTATCAAGGGGTGCACCCTTTAATTTTTCCGCGTCTTCGTAAAGATGTTTGCGGTCATTGTAGGGGATGCCCGATGTCATGGTAAAAAGATGCCTTAATGTAATCGGCTTTTGGGCTTTTCTTGTGTTGCCGTCAGCATCTTTTACAAACATTTCTTTAAATTCAGGTATGTACTCATATAAAGGCTCGTCAAGTAAGAACTTGCCCTTTTCGTATAATTGCAGAGCGGCAGTGGCGGTAGCAACCTTTGTTGCGGAGTATATATTGATAAGGGAGTCGCAACTCATGGGTATTTTGTTTTCTATGTCGGCAAATCCGGAGGAATACGAAAACACCTCGTTGTTTCCCATGTATACGCTTATGGCGTTCCCGGGGATAATCCAGGATGTAAGTTCGTCCATAAAATTTTTCATAGGTTCAAAGTTCATATAAAAGCCTCCTGCCTTGTATCTGCTTTAATGATATCATTGTTGTATGTCAAAGTCAATTAAAAAAGAGGCCTTTAAAGACCTCTTTTTAATGTGCAATCAGTTGCAGCAGCAGTTGTTGTAGTCGGGACTGTCAAAATGATTTCTCTCAGGAGGGAAAAACTCGTCAACGGGGAAAGTCAGTCTTTCAAACAATTCGCAGGGATTGTTTTCTGTTGAAGCGATGCACTCGTTTTCGGGGATGCAGAAATCAATTACAGGAACAACAAGTTGGACTTTTCTCATAATTCTTGTGATTGTGAACAGACCGAGAGTGACATAAACTCTTTTTGTGCCGTTGTCAACAATGAGGTCGTCAAACACTCTGCATACACATTCAGGGAGAGAGTTAACGTCTGTTTCACCGCAGCAGCAATCGCAGTTGTTGCCTTCTACAAGTCTTGCTGCGAGAGCGATTGGGTCAACAACTTCAATCTGCGCTTTGGGGAGATTGGTTTTCTGCCATAACTGTGTGTCAGATTCGTCAGGCTTATATTTTGATGTAAACACCTTTGCGCTGCCTTCGGAACCGAAAAGGATAACCTTTTTGTCAAAGGTTGCAAGACCCTCGATACAGGTAGGCTGACCTACACCGCAGAACACGTCAAGTTTGATTCTGAAAAAGAATTTAAGGTCAACAGTAAAGTAGCCGTTGTTAAAAGGTACAGCCTCAACATCGCTGTATACCCATATTATTTCGGCTTTTTTGAATTTCACATTGATTGCGCGGTCAAGAATCTGCTGACCGGCCTCTGTAAGGTAAACCCGCAGATTTTCGATGCATTCTTTGTCGCGGCAACTGTCGTAGATTTTGTCTGTCTGTATGCAAACACCGTTACCTGAGTCATTTGGACAGCAATTTAATTTTTCGCTCATATAAATTCCTCCAATTTACAAAAGAATTACTTCAATAACATAGTATGAATATGTGCCTGTATTTGTGAATAAAAAATTGATAAGATGGTGTTGACATTAAATAAATTGTGTGCTATAAAAATAATGTAGTTTAAATATTTGTCTTTGGGGCAGGGTGTAATTCCCGATCGGCGGTACAGTCCGCGAGCGAAAGCAGATGTGGTGTAATTCCACAACCGACAGTATAGTCTGGATGAAAAAAGATAAAACGGCAGATTAACTCTGTATTTGTGCGCCCGAAGAAAATTCGGGCGTTTTTGTATTTAAGGAGAGGATTTGTATGAATGATTTTAAAATAAGACGAATGACCGTGATAGCCATGATAAGCGCAATTGCGTATGTGCTTATGGTAATGGTGCGGATTCCCGTTGTGATGTTTTTAAAGTATGAGCCAAAAGACATAATAATAGTCATCGGTGGATTCATATATGGGCCTATGGCGGCGTTTGTTGCGTCTTTGCTGGTTTCTTTTGTTGAGTTTTTCACCGTCAGCGACACAGGTGTTATCGGTCTTATTATGAATGTACTGTCCACCTGCTCGTTTGCGTGTACTGCCGCCTTTGTGTATAAAGCGTATAAAAATATCAAAGGCGCGGTGACTGGCCTTGTAATCGGAACGATAGTAATGTGCGGTATGATGCTTTTGTGGAATTATCTTATTACACCTCTTTATATGAATGTACCGCGGCAAGAGGTAGCCAAACTTTTGCTTCCGGCAATTTTGCCATTTAACCTCTTAAAAGGTACACTTAACTCGGTTATAACCTTTTTGATATATAAACCTGTGGTAAAGGCGCTCCGCCGAGCAAAACTGGTTGCCACCACAGAAAACTCATCTCCGGAAAAACGAAACATCGGCGTTGTAGTCGTCGCCCTTTTGCTCTTCGTTACTTGCATACTTGCCATATTTGCATTCAGAGGTATAATATAAAAATGGCGTACCTTCTTGCTTGAAGGTACGCCATATAAATATTCTTGCAGATTATTTTTCGTCTTCGATGTTTTCCAGTGCTACCTTTACCGCCTCAATTACAAAAGCAGAAAAGGTACAGTTTTCGCCTTCTATGGCTTTTTCAACCTTGTCGATTATGTCGTTTGGAAACCTGATGCATTTGTTCGTAGTCGGAGGAATAGAAGGTATTTTGAATTTTTTCATATAATCACCCCTGCAATACAATTATATATAACTAAAAAATTGCTGTATGCATAACAAGCGTATTGCGCACAGCCGAATTATATGTTATAATAACCTTAATATCATACTATGTTAAACCTTTTGGAGGTAAAATGCTATGAAGAAAAAACTTTTGTTGTCATTCATCCTGATTGCTTTGCTCACCCTTTGCCTGGGTGCCATAAGCGTATCAGCATCGGGCGGTACTTATGGTTATCTGACTTATGAAATAGTGGATGACGAAGCCATTATTACAGATTGTGATACTTCCGTAAGAGGTGAGTTTTCAATTCCCTCAACTCTTGGCGGATATCCCGTGACAGTCATTGGTGATGACGCATTTAGAAATTGTGATTATATCACAAGCATAATTATTCCCGACACTGTAACAAGCATCGGACAATGTGCATTTCAAAACTGTTACAAACTTGGAAGTATAACGATTCCTTCCAGCGTATTGAGTATCGAGAGGAATGCGTTTAATAGTTGTAATGATCTTACGTGTGTGTATATTTCAGACTTGGGTGCATGGTGCAGTATAGGTTTTTCAAACGAATACAGTAATCCCACCTACGAAGCAAACGGGCATCTTTATCTTGATGGAAATATTATAACCGATATTGAGATACCGGACGGAGTAACCGGCATAAGTAACTATGCTTTTTGCGGTTATGAATATGTCAACACGTTAACCATTCCTGACAGTGTAACGACAATTGGAGAACTCGCTTTTTATTGGTGCGACTCTCTTACCGCCGTAAACCTTGGTAAAGGAATTGAAACCATAGGTGATGGTGCTTTCTATGATTGTTGGTATCTCAACACTGTATTTTATTTTGGGTCAGAGGATGAATGGAACAGTATTGAAATTGGTTATGATAACAATAAACTTACAAAGTCAACAATTGTGTGCAATCCGGTTGTAAAGACATACAGTTTTGTAACCAACTGTGATGCAACCCTTCCTGATATTACGGATTATGCGGTTTATAATGCACCTAAGGTGAAGAATGGTGATAAACGGCTTTTCGGATGGTATGATAACGAGATATTCGGTGGTAATCCCGTAACATTCCCCTACCACGGTGACGCAACTACTCTTTATGCATTGTGGTTGGATAAAACAGGCACAGGATTTGATGATGCCTTTATTGCAACAGCAAACGAAGAATATACATTGGATATATCTGAGGATGAAATTGTGTACTTTGAACTTGTTCCAACCCATACAGGTGAATATCGATTCTATACTGAAGGAGATTGCACTACCTGGGGGGATTTGTTTGACAGTAATAGAAGGGATTTGTATGCTGATTGCGGAAATGAAAATAATTTCTATATTTCCCATATACTTACAGCGGGAGAGACGTATTATATCTCTGTAAGACTTTACGAGGGGAGTGATCCTTTTACCTTCGTTATAGAAGATACTGTTGATTATACAATCAAGTCCTTGAAAGTTAAAGACGCTATGGGTAATGAATTGACATCTATCCCCACAGGGCATTTCTTTGCTTCTGTTTCCTTTGCGAAGGTGTGTGCCACCGACGATGCGGTGATTGTACTTGCCCGATATACAGAGGGCGGTGCATTTGACGGACTTCTTTATGTCAAAGCCAAGAATGCTCCCGAAAGAACTACTATTGAACTGATGTTCCCCGTAGATAATACCGAGGGGAATATTACAAGCATAAAGGCATTTTGCTGGGATTCGCTGTCTTCAATGAATGCCGTGGGCAATTCACTGACTTTCCCTGAAAGATAATTATATAAAGACTTAACACAAAAGGCGTATCTTTGTGATACGCCTTTTTAATATCTCAAAATCCCAATGGTATTTTGAAGGTAACAAACACAATCAACAGTACTGTCCAACTTATCAGGAATGCAGCAGAATAGGGGAACATCATCCCTATAAGGTTTCCTGCTGTAAAATCTTTTTTGTAGCGCCTTATTTGCGACAGTATTATACCTGCATAAGTCATAAGGGGAGTTATGGTGTTTGTACACGAATCCGCCACTCTGTAAGCGGCAGTCACCACCTCGGGAGTCATTGACTGGTTTACATTGTATAGCATCGGTATAAACAGGGGTCCTAAAAGTAACCATTTTGCGGTCATTCCGCCAACGAATAAGTTTATAAGCGATGTTACTAAAATAACTGCCAGTATCAGCAATATTGGAGAACCCGAAAGCCCTACTTTCTGTAAAAACGACGCCCCCAGTCCTGTTATAAATATATCAGCGTTTGTGTAGGAGAATAAGGCGAGGAAATTGTAGCAGAAAAATGTCAGTATAATAACGTACGACATTCCCCCGAGTTGTTTTGTCATTGCGGATATAAGGTCTGACGGGACTTTAAATTTACCTGCTGCAAACCCGTAAAAGGCGCCGGACACAAAAAATATAAAGGTGACAAAGAGTATGATGTTGTCAATAAAAGGAGTAACCTTTTTGCCGTCGGCAGCAATATATGATTTTAAGGGGAAAATGGCTATAAGAGTAACGATAATTGCCGAAATAATAAATCCCAACAGAGCAAACAACAACGCTCTGTTTTCTTTTTCGGACACGGTAAAGGTGCTGATTTCGGGTGGCGTTTCAATTTTGAGAGAAGAATACTTTTTCTCTGTTATTTTAATGTTGATAACGGTCCCCACGATTATAAGAAGAAATGTAGATGCGGCTATAAAGAAATAGTTCATGGTAATCGGGTTAAGAGGTTTGCCCGTTATTGATAGAAAAGGGATGTTCTGATTCTGGGCAAAGAGTTCTGCGTTGTTGCCCACTACGATATCGGAAACCGTGGCAGGTATGAGGTTTGCACTGAATCCTGCGGATACCCCTGCAAAAGCGGCAGCCATACCGACCAGCGGATTTTTGCCTGTACCGGCATAGAGCATACCTGCAAGGGGTACGAGTACCAGATAACCCACATCGGTTGCGATGTTGCTCATAATACCTATAAATATAATCATAGCAGGGAGAAAAGTTTTGTTAACAGTGTTGCCAAGTTTTCTTATAAGGGCAGAGAGTAGCCCTGACTCTTCTGCTATTCCTATGCCAAACATTACAATAAGGAGTATGCCAAGAATACCGCCGCCGTAACTGAGCCAGTTGGTAGTTATGGCATTGGAGAAAATCCACCTGATGTTTTCGGAGGTAAACATCTGCTTGAACTCATATACTGTTTTGCTTCCGTCGTAGGATATAACGGAAAAAGACCTTCCGCCCAGAATTAGGGAAATAAACATCAGGATAATGTAGAAAACAATAAATATTATAATCGGGTCCGGAATTTTACTGCCGATTTTTTCGACAATGGACCTTATGTTTCTGTTTTTGTTCAAAATAAAGCCATCCTTTCAAAGATATGGGATAATCCTATTATCTTCAAAAGGATGGCTTTTATACTGATATTGTATTATAATTATCAATCGCCAAAGGAAATGCCGATGTTTTTTGCAAATCGTACAAGACTTCCGTTGGGGTCAACGTTTTTGGTTTTTTGTCCTATTACATTGTTGAGAGAGTCGTAACTCATTTCATTTCCCTTCATGGTAACCATATTGCCGAACTTGCCCTCCATAGCAAGATCAACAGCGTAGGAGCCGTAACGGGTAGAGAGAACTCTGTCAAAGGCCGTGGGGCTTCCGCCTCTTTGGAGATGGCCGAGGATAGTGGCTCTTGCTTCAAGACCGCAAAGTTGTTCAAGTTCTTCTGCGACTTTTTTCCCTATACCGCCGAGACGGATGGG
>SVKG01000056.1 GCA_015068565.1 Oscillospiraceae bacterium
CGCGGCTGACAGTTCGGCCGTGATAATCAATTAAAAGTGCAAATACGCGGATATGGCGGAATTGGCAGACGCGCATGGTTCAGGTCCATGTGAAAGCAATTTCATGCAGGTTCAAGTCCTGTTATCCGCATAAATTAGTCCTATTAATTTAGGTCTTTTTTTATACCATTTTTTAAAGGATGATGTACTTATGAGTTTTAAACCGGTAGTACGTTTTGCGGTTGTGAGCGACGTTCACTACGCAGATTCTCTCCCCCACTCCTACGAGCAATTCAAACTCGCAATGGAGCGTACATATCAATACTGTGACGGCCAAGAATACAACAGGCTTGATGCTCTTTATGTCAACGGCGATTTTGTTCACAAAAGTCTGAGAAGTCAGTTTGAAAGTTTTTACGAGGATTGCCAGAAATATGTGAAGCCTGAAACTCTACTCGTTTGTACCCTTGCAAATCACGAACTCCATTATGACGGCGACTGGCTCAAATCAAGAGATACTTTTAAAGAGATTTTTAATATGCCTACTGACCGCCACGAAGTAATAAACGGTTATCATTTTATATCCCTTTCCGGCGGTCTTGTAAAAGGCCCCTGGCACGATTCTTACAGTGACGAACAGAAGGAATATCTTAAAGCAGAACTGGACAAGGCTGTATCTGACTGCGGTAACCGTCCGATATTTGTGTTCCAGCATGTGCCTATGTTCGGTACTCTGCCGTCCATCGGCGGAAATGGTGATCTTACCCATATACTCTCACATTATCCGCAGGTGATTGACTTTTCGGGACATTCCCATTACGCTTGTAACAGCCCCAGAGAAATCCACCAGCAGACATTTACCTCTGTTGGCTCGGGTGCGCTTATATCGGCAGGTGTAAGTACAATTATGAACGGCGTCGTTGCATCAGAGAACCTGGACAAAAAGTACGCCTCCCACATGCTGATTGTAGAGGCAGATGCAAACTCAACGGTACGCATCAGAAGATTCAGCGTTTGTGAAAACAAGTTCTTTGACGATGACTCGTATATTGAACCTATTACAGATGTAAGGGATTTTAAATACACAGACAGAAGAGCCTTAACCGCTGCAACACCGTATTTTTCCGAGGGTGCAAAAATTGAGTTTAAGCGCAACGACGGAAAAATAACAATGTCTTTCCCGAGGGCAAAGTGTGATACGGAAAGAGTTTACGAATACCGCGTATGTCTGTTTGATAAAAACGGCACTGTGCTTTCTCAAAAAAGCGCACTTTCCGATTACAATGTAGTTGACCAAAGTGATTCGTATACCTGGGAAATTGATGATATGCCGAAAGCCGAGTATGCAAAGTTTTATGCAATAGGCTTCTGGGACAACATCTCCGAGCCTGTTACTGTTGATATCATATAAATCAAATCCGCAACCAATCAAAACCGGTTGCGGATTTTTTTATTTATCATCATTACAACTACAAGATTTATTACAGGTTTTTGCATACGGACAGCCTACACATTTATTTCCGTTTTTTTTGGCGTTATATACATAAAGATACGCGGAAACAAGAATTACCGAGAGCACCAGAATCAAAATAATGTTTGTCATATTTACACCTCCACATTGGGAGAAGTTTTTGGTTTGAATTTTCTGTTATTGGTACTTATTATATAAACTACTGTGGCAATCATTACCGCAACGGCTATCAAACCGGGGATGAATCCGGCACCGAATTTTCCTGTGGTGACAAGTGTGCCGAACTGGTAGACAAAATAACTTACAGAAAAGCCCACACCCATCTGCAATGCTATACCGCCCCACAGCCATTTTGCACTCTTCATCTCGGCATTCATTGCGCCGATTGCTGCAAAGCAAGGCGGTGTAAACAGGTTAAACATAAGATACGCAAGGGCTGCAACCTGTGTAAGTTGCGGTGCCGCACCGGGGAGTTCTTTTGTGATATCGGTAAGCACAAAACAAATCGCAAGAGTGCCTACTACGTTTTCCTTAGCAATAAAGCCTGTAACAGCAGCGGCGGCAAGTTGCCATGAATGGTAGCCTACAACGGGAATCAGCAGGTATGCAAAAATCTGTGCTATTGACTCTAAAATCGAAGCATCCGCAGTTTCTGCCACGGCGAAATCCCATGTGAATGTCTGCATAACCTGAACAGCGGTATTACAGAGAAGAATAATTGTGGCCGCCTTGACTACATACGACCAGCCGCGGGAACACATTGACTTAAATGCCCTCCAAAGGCTGGGTATCTTATATTCGGGAAGTTCCATTATAAAGAAGGATTTTTTTGTTTTATATCCCGTGATTTTATTAACCAGCAGTGCGCCGAAGAATATGATTACGATACCTGCAAAATACATGAGGGGGCCAACCCATGGAGAGTCCGCAAAGAAAGCACCTGCAAAAAGCGCTATAACGGGGAGTTTGGCGCCGCAAGGCATAAAGGGTGCCAACATGGCGGTAGCACGGCGTTCCCGTTCATCTCGGATAGTACGACAAGCCATAACGCCGGGAACTGCACATCCGGTAGTTATAACAAAGGGAATTACAGATTTACCGCTGAGTCCTACTTTTTTGAAAATAGGGTCGAGTACTACCGACACCCTTGCCATATAGCCGCAATCTTCAAGCAAGGCAATAAGGAAATACATTATCATTACAAGGGGCAAAAAACCTACAACCGCAATCACGCCGCCGATAACACCGTCTATAAGCAGCGCCGTAAGCAAAGGATTGGCGTCAACAAAAAATGTGCCCACCCACTCCTGAACGGATTCGAGCCATGCAACAAGATTATCTGCAATCCAGGTACCCACAGACGACTGGGACAGGTAAAACACCAAAAACATCACAACTGCAAAAATCGGAATACCAAGCCAGTTGTTCGTAAGAAGGGCATCTATCTTATCGTCAAAATTTTTCTCGTTAGTATGTACTTTACGTTTTTCTACCTTTTCCACAATCTTATTTACAAAGTCAAAACGCTTTCTGTCCTCTTCTTCCACGGCTTTTTTATCCGTAAGGTCAATATCTGCCTGAACATACGGCGCTGTCTGCCCCTTTCCTGCTAAGTTCACAGCAGTTTTGAGCACTTCTTTAATACCTCTTGACGATGTGGAAACCGTTTCTATAACGGGGCATCCAAGTTCTATGCCAAGGGCGGCAACATCAATCTCTGTTTCTTTTCTTTCGTTTATATCCGTTTTATTAAGCGCCACTACAACAGGTATACCAAGTTCCAGAATCTGTGTCGTAAAGAATAAACTGCGGCTCAGGTTGGTGGCGTCAACAATATTTATTATGACATCGGGATTTTCGTTCTGTATATATGAACTTGTAATACTCTCCTCCGAAGTAAAAGGCGACATTGAATATGCTCCCGGGAGGTCTACCGCTATGAGTGTGCCCTGCCCTTTGCACAAGCGTTTCTTAATTATATGCTCCTTTTTTTCAACAGTGACACCTGCCCAGTTGCCCACCTTTTCATTACTGCCGGTAAGAACATTGTACATAGTGGTTTTTCCGCTGTTGGGATTACCAGTTAATGCAATTCTCATTTTAATTCCTCCTGAAATACTCTCGCGGTTAGTTGCGCCTAACTACATTTTTAAAAAAACGGCAGTCACATCTGCCTCGTTTTTTAAATCAATATTGCCTCCGCAAGTTGCCTGTCTATATTATACCTGCCATCTTTGATTGAAACAATACATCCGCCTTTAAGATGAGAAATAACGGTAATAGGCTCTCCGCTATAACAACCCAACGAAAACAAAAACGCATTCATTTCCTCATCATCGGTGGAAATGTCTTTAATAATATATTCCTTGCCGGGTTCGGCAGCAGTCAAATTCATAACATGGCTCCTTACACTCAATATGCCGATTAGACCTGACTAACAATAATTAGTCTTGACTAACTGTATATAGTTTAACACCACTGCTAATATTTGTCAATGGATTTTTGCACTTTTTTAATAATTTGACAAAAATATTTTTTGATGATATTATGTAATTGTAAATATTTTATAAACCGTGAGGTATTTAAATGAAAATACAGGAATCTGCTGAAAACTATCTGGAAGCCATACTTGTTATCGGCAAACGGAAAGGCTATGTACGGAGCATTGATATAGCAAACGAGTTGTCCGTGTCAAAGCCCAGTGTTTCTGTTGCGATGAAATCTTTTAAAAACGAAGACTATATATCAGTAAGCGACTCGGGAGAAATCTCCCTTACACCCAAAGGCCTTAAAATAGCAAAAAAAGTTTACGAGCGGCACAACGTAATTGCCAATGCACTCATCCGTCTGGGTGTGAGCGAAGAAACCGCTTATGCCGACAGTTGCAAGATTGAACACGTGATAAGCGACGAGAGTTTTAACCGGCTTAAAGAGTTTATATCAAAATCTTAAATAACGACAACCCCCACAGCGTATGCTGTGGGGGTTATTTTATCTTCGGATAAGTCCGTACTTATTTTTTACTCTTTCGATTTTTTCTATAACAGGCTCTCCCGCAAACCACAGGAAAAACGCCGTAGACAACGCATGGACTCCGTCAAAGGGCGCACCCATTATGTAAGTATATATTATCATCTCTTTGGTGGGGTTTGGCTGCCACATAAGCAGTGAACCGTAATTTGTAATTCCGCCAAATATCACAAAGGTTGACAACGCACCGAATATACAGAGCGAAAGCCTTCTCTTTTTTATCAGACCTTTTCGTGCCAACACTCCCGACACAAATCCGATCGCACCAAAGGCAAACATCTGCCACGGCGTCCACGGACCCTGACCGAAAAAGAAATTAGACACAAACCCCGAAACCACACCCACAAGAAATCCGCTTTCTGCCCCAAGACACACACCTGCTATTATTACCACCGCAATAACCGGCTTAAACTGGGGCAGATAATAAAACGCTGTTCTCGACACTACTGCAATGGCACACAACTCACTTATAACCACCAGTTCCCTTGCCTGAGGTTTTTTACTCTCGAAAGATATACAGAAAGGCAATATCGTTTCTGCAATTATGAGCAGACTTACAAGATAATGCATATTATCTTCCAGATATGTCATACCCACAAACATCGTCACTGGAACCGCAATCAAGACAATAAGGATTGTGAGCAGCGTCCTTTTCGGCAGATGTTTGTCTTTGTCGGT
This sequence comes from Oscillospiraceae bacterium, assembly GCA_015068565.1. Classification (GTDB taxonomy): domain Bacteria; phylum Bacillota; class Clostridia; order UMGS1810; family UMGS1810; genus SIG455. The sequence continues at coordinate 5,159 of SVKG01000056.1, forward strand.
CTGTCCGTCTTTATAAAGGTTAAACTTTCCGGCGGGTAAAAAACAGGCAAGACACCCAAAAAGCAGAACTATCGTCGCCATCTGCAAAACAGAGGAACTTATCCCCTGATTATAATAAAGATTCAACTGCCACACACACGCAATTACAAAAAGTACGCCAAACAGTCCGCCAAAAACAAATTTTAAAATTTTGTTTGCCATCTCAGGCTCCTCCCATTATCCTATAAGCGAATCGTCATAATTGGCACGTACTCCGCCAATGAATTTAGGCCTTGTCCGTGCAGCGGTAACAGGTGCTTCGCCTATTGTTTTAACTTCCAGCCTTACGGGCACGGCAACCTTTTTAAGATGCATACCTATCAGTGTGGCACCGATATCTATTCCTGCATCCGCTTTAATCTCCTCTACCGCAACAGGATCCCCAAAATGCGAATAAGCCTCCGTTGCAAAAGAACCACCTGCCTTGGGCACAGGAACTACATTTACAATTTCGGCAAAGGGGACTGCCGCCCTTTCCACGATAACGGCTCGGTTAAGGTGTTCGCAGCACTGAGCCGCAACATAGATGCCTTTTGCATTGAACACGCCATACAAACTCTCAAAAAGAATTTTTGCCGTTTCCGGACTTGAATTAGTACCAAGTTTACTGCCGAGAACTTCGCTTGTGGAACAGCCCACAACAACAATATCACCTTTTTTAAGATGTGCTTTTTCTATCAAGTCCTCTGCTGCCATAATACACTGTTTTGAAATTTCCATTTATATCACCTCGTTATTATATTATCTTAATGATGGTCGTGATGGTCACCATGATGATGGTGATGGTGGTGATGATGACCGCCGCAACCGGAAGCACTTTCGGTATGGCAATGTCTTTCCCCGCATTGCTCTCCCGCATCTTCCAACTCCAACGTAACGTGTCCGATGTTATGCTCTTTAAGTTCCGCCCGGATTTCGTCCTTGATTCTGCGACGGTCACCGTCTGCCACGATATGCATTGTTGCATAGTTATTATAGCCATCCATACTCCAAACATGAATATGGTGAACATCCGAAACTCCCTCTATCTCGCATATATGTTTCTTTATATCTTCAATTTCTATCCCTGTTGGGATTTTTTCTAAAAACAGGTTTTCCACTTCACGCAGATTCTTTAACGCATTGATTAAAATAAATACCGCCACGCCCAAAGACATTATAGGGTCGATAAGCGCAATATCCGTAAAATACATAACAATCCCGCCAACCAAAACTACCGCCCAACCGAGAACGTCTTCCAGCATGTGCAGGTTAACGGATTTCTGATTTATGGATTTGCCGTCGCGGGTAAAATACGCCGCGCAGAAGTTGACAACTACTCCCACCACTGCAAAGAACATCATACCTTTGTAGTTGATAGATACGGGGTTCAATAACCGCAAGATTGCATTATAGATAACCGCAACAGAGCCGAAAAGCAAAATACAGGTTGTTATAAGTCCGCCAAGAACTGAATAGCGCATATATCCGTATGTATATACTTCGTCAGGCTGACGTTTGCTCTTGCGTTCAAGAAAATACGAAACGCCTATACTTGCCGCATCGCCTATATCATGAACCGCATCGGACATAATCGCCACACTGCCAGTAAAGGCACCGCCTACAAACTCAAAAACCGAAAACAAAAGATTGAGTATAAATGCAATTAAAATATTCTTTTCGCTTTTCATTCATTATCTCCTTATAAATGAATTTAGATATTCCCGTTCAGATTCGTGTCAAGTCAGGGTGAACAGTGAATAATAAGAACCATCACGAAATATAACGAAATCAAAGATTTCTATATTTCGGAGAACCTTGTTATGCTAAAGCATAATAGGACCTACTATTTTTCTTATTATTCGGGTTATTCGGGCGATTCGTGAATCGCCCCTACAAATTTTCCTTTAATGCTTTTCCTTAGAACCCGCGAGAATACTGGATTTTCTCGCTCCCGATAGTGTATGTAAATATCAAAATCGGCAAACTAATCTTTTAAATTGTATGGACTTGACACGAGTAAAATGTAATGGAATCGTGTCATTGCCTTGTAATTTTATAAGTTGTTATCATAATAATAAAAAGATTCTATAATTTTCTCTGTATAAAAGCTGTTATATGAATTATCAACATATTCACACCCTTCACCAACAGCTACATCGTTTTCAAAATAGTGAATCGGCTTACCGTCAAAAATCGCAATCGGAAGATTGTTTTTTGAATAATAAAAGCCATACTCTTGAGAAGAAGGTGCAATTCCTCTACCTTTACAATAAAAAACTACGCAATCATCATTTACGGTTATATCCTCTATTGCTTTGATATCGTATATTTTTTCATAGTTACCTGTGCTTATTGCTTCTATAAGAATTTCCTTGTTGTCTTCTACTACCCCAACAATATTTTTCTTAATCCCCGAATCAGTCATATTACTACATTTACTTAAAATAAACATCATAAATAATATGAGCAAAAAGATAAATACAATGTAGCTAATATTTTTCTTCATGTTTCCACACCTTTCTACATTATTAAACACCATTCGACACAATTCTTACTCGTGTCAAGTCAGGAGAACAGTGAATAATAAGAACCATCACGAAATATAACGAAATCAAAGATTTCTATATTTCGGAGAACCTTGTTATGCCAAGGCATAATATGGACCTACTATTTTTTCTTAATTTTTCACTGCTTCTTTTCTGAACAAAATCCATCAGAACCCGCGAGAATACTGGATTTTCTCGTTCCCGATA
>SVKG01000057.1 GCA_015068565.1 Oscillospiraceae bacterium
CCTTTTAAGTCTGGGAACGCTGATTGTATGAGGGCCAACGCCATGCACGGCTTCAAGATGTTCAGCGTGCATAAGCAGTCCCGCAAATTCATACTTATAAAGTTCCAGGCCAAAAAGCACACCCAGACCCACATCATCAATACCGCCCTCCATAGCACGGTCCATTGCCTCAGTATGATAAGCATAATCGTGCTTTGGACCTGTTGGATGAAGTTTTTCGTAACTTTCCTTATGATAAGTCTCCTGAAACAGTATATAAGTTCCTATTCCGGCATCTTTAAGTTTACGGTAATTCTCTACCGTGGTTGCCGCAATATTAACATTCACCCTGCGGATATCTCCGTTTTTATGATGAACACTGTAAATAGTCTTGATACATTCCAGGATATACTCGATTGGATTATTAACAGGGTCCTCGCCCGACTCTATCGCAAGTCGCTTATGGCCCATATCTTGAAGAGCAATTACCTCATTTCTCACTTCTTCCTGAGTGAGTTTTTTACGGGGTATAGTTTTGTTTTTAAGGTGATAAGGACAGTACACACAACCGTTTACACAGTAATTTGAAAGATACAACGGAGCAAACATAACTATTCTGTTGCCGTAAAAAGCAAGTTTTATCTCCTCTGCAACATCGTACATTTTTTGGATTCTTTCAGGGTCTTCACAAGCAAGAAGAACCGATGCCTCCCGGTGTGTCAAGCCCTCACAGTGAACACCGTCAGCTGTTTTTTTAGGTCTGGCTTTTTCCAGAATTTTATCGATAAGTTCAAAATTATTTTTATTCTCTTCCGCATAACGCAGAGTATCGAGAATTTCTTCGTGATTTATAAATTCCTCTGCTTTCAAGGATTTAGGATTATACTGCAAAGTTTACACCTCCATACAGCGTTGTTTAAGCAGTCACTAATCATTTTAGCACATTCAATGCGCCTTTTCAACATACGCACACCGCTAAAAATATGGATACAAAAGGATTATTTTACACCAATATCTTTACGATAATGCATATTGTTAAAGTTAATATCCCCTACCGCATCATAGGCTTTGGCTATGGCTTTGTCAAGATTTTCTTCAACAGCAGTTACGCCAAGCACTCTTCCGCCGCCTGTTACACATTTGCCGTCTGCGCCCTTGGTACCTGCATGGAATACTGTAACACCGTCTTTACTCTCGGCAACATCTATACCGCTGATTTCAAAACCGGTTTCATACTTCTGAGGATATCCACCTGATGCACAGATTACACACACTGCGGCATTATCTGCCCACTCAACATTGACGTCACCAAGTTTTTCGTCTACAACTGCATTGAAAATTTTAAGCAGATCAGTCTTTAAACGCGGCAACACAACCTGAGTTTCGGGATCACCGAAACGGGCGTTATATTCGATTACCTTTACTCCCTTAGGCGTCATCATAAGTCCAAAGAATATTATACCTTTGAATGTTCTGCCCTCGCTGTTGAGAGCATTCATAGTGGGAACTAAAATGTTTTCGTAAGTATATTTTGCCATTTCTTCGGTAAATGTTCTGCTGGGTGAAAAAGTGCCCATACCGCCGGTATTGAGCCCCATATCGTTATCGTAGGCTCTTTTATGGTCCTGAGCAGTAACCATCGGAACAATTGTCTTACCATCTGTAAACGACAGGATTGAAACCTCCTGACCGGTCAAAAACTCTTCAATTACAACACGGTTTCCGGAGTCGCCGAATACTTTTTTCTCCATAATATCAGAAATGGCATCAGCCGCTTCTTCGTAATTTTGTGCAATTATTACGCCTTTACCCAAGGCAAGACCTTCTGCCTTAATTACAGCGGGATAAGTGTTTTGCTCTTTTATATATTGAAGTGCTGCCTTACTGTCGTCAAACACTTCGTACGCTGCGGTGGGGATGTTGTACTTTTTCATAAGTTCTTTTGAAAACACTTTACTTCCCTCTATAATTGCAGCATTGGACCTTGGGCCAAACACCCGAAGTCCTTCCTTTTCAAAAGCGTCAACGATACCGTCAACCAACGGGTCGTCAGGACCGATAACAGTAAGGTCAATCGCTTTTTCTTTGGCAAATGAAATGAGTTTATCAAATTCATTAACCTTAATATCTACACACTCGGCAATTTTTGAAATACCAAAATTACCGGGAGCGCAATATATTTTCTCGGCATCGGGACTCTGGGCAAGTTTCCACACTATTGCGTGTTCTCTGCCACCGCCGCCTACAACTAAAATTTTCATAAACTTCTCCGTTCTGCCGGTATGCTCGGCGATGAATTAATGATGGAACAATCTTATACCTGTAAACGACATAGCGATATTATATTTATTACAGGTTTCGATTACGTTATCGTCACGTACGCTGCCACCGGGCTCTGCAATATACATAACACCGCTTTTATGAGCGCGTTCAATATTATCACCAAAGGGGAAGAATGCATCGGAACCCAATGACACTTCTGTGTTCTTGGCAATCCATGCCTTTTTCTCTTCCACAGTAAACACTTCGGGTTTTACCTTAAAGATATTCTGCCATGTGCCCTCTGCAAGAACATCTTCATACTCATCACCGATATAAACGTCAATCGCGTTGTCTCTGTCGGCTCTCTTGATATTATCAACAAATTGAAGTTCCAACACTTTGGGGCACTGTCTGAGCCACCAGTTATCCGCTTTCTGACCCGCAAGGCGTGTACAGTGGATTCGTGACTGCTGTCCCGCACCGATACCTATCGCCTGTCCGTCTTTTACATAGCAAACACTGTTTGACTGGGTATATTTAAGAACGATAAGAGATATCATAAGGTCTCTTTTTGCCTCGGGTGACAAAACTTTATTATCAGTAACCACGTTGCTCAAAAGTTCTTCGTTTATGTCAAGTTCATTTCTGCCCTGCTCAAATGTGATTCCATAAACCTGTTTTGTTTCAACAGGCTCGGGTTTGTACTGTGTATCCATTTTAAGTATGCAGTAATTACCGTTTTTCTTTGCTTTGAGAATTTCAAGTGCTTCATCAGAATACGAAGGCGCGATAACACCGTCGGAAACCTCTTTTTTAATGAGCAGTGCAGTGGCTTTATCACACTCATCGGAAAGTGCTATAAAATCACCGAAAGAAGACATTCTGTCCGCTCCTCTTGCCCTTGCATAAGCACTTGCCAGAGGTGTGAGTTCGACATCATCAGTAAAATAAATCTTTTTAAGAGTATCGCTAAGGGGCAGACCAACAGCCGCACCTGCCGGTGAAACGTGCTTAAATGACGTAGCCGCAGGGAGACCTGTTGCCTTTTTAAGTTCACTAACAAGTTGATATCCGTTCAATGCATCCAAAAGATTTATATATCCGGCACGTCCGCAAATAACCTCAATGGGTAACTCGGTGCCATTTGCCATAAAAACTCTTGACGGTTTCTGATTAGGGTTACAACCGTATTTTAACTGCATTTCTGTCATAACAATATACTCCTTATCTGTTTTTGTTGATTATTCTTGTATCGGTCTTGCCGGTTGATATATCAATATATCTTACAAACAAAGATACTTTATTATCTTCGTTAAGGGCGGTCCAGAGACCGTCTGCAAATTCATCAATATTATCAGGAATACCCACAAGTTCAGGTTCACCCTCAAAAGACGGAAGCGGATTGCCGTCTCCCATATATGTATGAATAAAATGTCCTTCTCCGCTTACGGGAACTTTATAAGAATATGTAAATCTCAAACATGAATCAGGGTTACCGTTATTGCTTTTTAAAATAGACATAGCATAACTGTAATTGCCGCCAAACACATTCATAATACCCGAAATTCTGGGGGTATAGTTAGGGGCGTCGTCCTCAAACTCTCTTGTTCTGAGACTCTGTTCAAATGTCATTTGCTGATTCATAAGTTCATAAATTGTATCTGTCTGGTCACCGTTTGTAACAATGGTCTTATTACCTAAAACCCTTACCGGAGCATAGATAATGAGATGGGGATCAGTAAGTTTTGACGGGTCGAAAGCCTGGGTGCGGATTCCGTTACCGTCTTCCACAAAAACCCTGTTACGGCTGTTCTCACTTCTGCCCATTATAAAATATGCAGTCACAGCACTTTTTCCGTCTGCACTTTTGCCAATAACTATCCCTCTTCCGGGATAGGCATTTGATTTTAAAAGTTCGTAAATATCAGCCTTTTTCATATCATATTCTCCTTATTTAAGTTTTCCGCTGCAAATAAGTTCTACCGCCTCGGGAAGTATCTGCCACTCGGCCTCTTCCATTACGCGCCTCTGCAAACTTTCGGCAGTATCGCCGTCATTTATGTACACTGCCTTTTGCAATATAATCTTACCGCCGTCGGTTACTTCATTTACAAAATGCACTGTGGCACCCGTTACTTTAACACCGTAATCAAGAGCCGCCTGATGCACCTTTAACCCGTAAAAACCGTCTCCGCAAAAAGATGGGATTAAAGAGGGGTGTATATTGATTATTCTGTCTTTATATGCTCTTAAAAGTTTATCCCCTACTATGGACAGATAACCCGCCATAACAATAAGGTCAACACCCTGATCTTTCATATATTTTGCGATTGCTTCGTCAAGTTCGTCTTTTGTTCCGTAGTCTTTTTTGGAAAACACGGCAGTAGCAATACCGTTTTTTTCAGCCCGTACAAGGGCATAGGCATCGGCTTTGCTGCTTACAACAGTAACAATTTTACCGGACTTGATAACTCCGTTATTACACGCGTCGATAAGCGCCTGTAAATTTGTTCCGCCACCGGATACTAAAACTCCGATATTCAGCATATTTCCACCCCATGCTCACCGTTTTCAACTGTGCCGATTACATAGGCAGTTTCGCCATTATTTTTAAGAATTTCCATCGCTTTATCAACATCATTCTTATCAACGGCAAACATCATACCTATGCCCATATTGTATGTGCCGAACATATCTTTTTCGGGGATATTGCCTGTCTCGGCTATAACTTCAAATATGGGGAGTATCTTCCAGGAGCCTTTTTTGATAACTGCTTTTTTGCCCTCGGGAAGCATACGCGGAATATTTTCATAAAAACCACCGCCGGTTATATGTGAAATGGCTTTGACTTCTACCTTGGAGATAACATCAAGCATAGGTTTTACATACAATTTTGTGGGTGTTAAAAGTGCTTCGGCAATTGACATACCTAGTTTTTCGTTATACTCCTTAACGGCAGCATTGTCGCCGTCGTCAATGTTAAACACTTTTCTAACCAGCGAATATCCGTTACTGTGAACGCCTGATGATGCTATACCTATAATCACATCACCGTCAGATACCTTTGAACCGTCAATGATTTTATCTTTATCGACGATACCCACAGTAAATCCGGCAAGGTCGTATTCATCAACATCATAAAATCCAGGCATCTCGGCGGTCTCTCCGCCGATGAGTGCGCATCCGGATTCAAAACATCCGTCAGCAACACCTTTAACGATTTCGGCAACTTTTTCGGGTATGTTTTTGCCAACTGCAACATAATCAAGGAAGAGCAAAGGCTTTGCACCCTGACACACTACATCGTTTACACACATCGCTACGCAATCCTGACCGATTGTATCATGTTTATCAAGCAAAAATGCCAGTTTCAACTTTGTTCCAACGCCATCGGTACCGGCAACAAGTACAGGGTTTTTAAGGTCTTCCTTGCTGATTTCAAACAATCCACCAAAGCCACCTATACCTGTAAGCACTCCGTCTGTAAATGTACGGGAAACGTGCTTCTTCATAAGTTCTACCGCTTTGTAACCCGCCTCAACGTCTACACCTGCTTTTTTATAACTATCGCTCATAAGTGAATATTCTCCTCTCGTTATTTTCCTTTCCGCAACCTTCGGGTACTTCCATAGGATATTCTCCTGTAAAGCAGCCCTGACAGTATCCGCCTGTACGTCCGGGAAGGAGTTTTTTTATGCCCTCTATACTCAGATAACCAAGGCTGTCTGCCTCGATTGATTGTCTGATTTCATCAAGACTCATACGACATGCCGCAAGATTTTCCTTTGACGGAACATCTGTACCGAAATAGCAAGGATACATAAACGGTGGTGAACTGATTCGAACATGTACTTCGAGTGCACCCGCTTCTTTCAGCATTCTTACTATGTTTCTGATTGTGGTGCCGCGCACGATTGAATCATCAACCATTACCACTCTCTTGCCCTTAACTGCATCTGCCAGAACATTGAGTTTGATTTTTACAAGATTCTGTCTCTCGCTTTGTGATGGTTGAATAAATGTACGACCAATGTAGCGGTTCTTGATAAGACCGTATCCGTAAGGAATACCCGATGCTTCGGAATATCCGATTGCGGCGCAAAGGCCGGAATCAGGAACGCCAAACACCAAATCCGCTTCCACAGGATGTTCCTCGGCAAGAACTTTACCCGCATTCTTTCTTGCCTCATATACGCTTGTACCCTCGATAACACTGTCGGGACGGGCAAAATAGATATATTCAAATATACAAATGTTTCTGTTATCGGTAACATTATCTCTAATACTTTCAACAGTACCATTTTTGATAACTACAATCTCACCGGGTTCGAGGTCACGAATGAACTCTGCTCCGATTGCATCAAAGGCACAGGACTCCGACGACAAGATGTATGAGTTATCAAGTTTGCCCAATGCCAGGGGACGCATACCGTAAGGATCGCGACAACCAATAAGTTTGCCGGGGGTCATAACTACCATTGAGTATGAGCCCTTGATAATCTTCATCATCTTATTGACTGCCTCTTCAACACTATTGCTGGAAATTCTCTCCCTTGCGATTACATTGATGATAACCTCTGCATCACTTGTGCCGTGGAATACTACTCCTGCATCCTCTAAACCAATACGAAGGTCATGGGAATTCACAAGACTGCCGTTATTAGCAATTGTGAGCGTACCTTTTCTGTATTCTCTTACCATAGGCTGAGCACTCTCTTTGAACCCCTTATTTACACGGGTATAATTAACATGTCCAACCGCCATAGAACCTTTGAGGTTGCTTAATACCGAATCATCAAACACATCAGGAACAAGACCCATATCCTTTTTGTAGATAATGTTTCCGTCATCATTTACCGCAATTCCACTGCTCTGCTGTCCCCTATGCTGCAACGCATACAGCGCATAGTAAGTGATTTTTGCGCAATCGTGACCATCTATACTGTTTATGCCGAAAACACCGCATTCTTCATGCAATTTTTCCGGACGCCATGAAAATTCAAGTTCTCTGTTGTCCATATTTTTCTCCTTATCTGTGTTATATAAACTTTTAAATACTATCTTAAAATTTATAACGCTTCGGCTTCTGCTTTGATTTTTATATTCTTTTCGTTTACTTCTTCCTTCATTTTGAGTTTATAATCTCTGAGTTTGTCCTTGATTCCCGGATATCCCACAGACAGAATCTGCGCAGCAAGTATTCCCGCATTATCTCCGCCGTTAATTGCAACGGTTGCAACAGGAATACCCTTTGGCATCTGTACGATTGAAAGAAGAGAATCAAGTCCGTCCATAGTTGAAGATTTAAT
>SVKG01000058.1 GCA_015068565.1 Oscillospiraceae bacterium
TAGCCGCTTCGAGCGCAAAACTTACCATAAGTCCGGTGGCGATTATTGTTACATCGCTGCCGCCTTTGAGTTCAACGCCTTTGCCGATTTCGAACTTATAGTTATCATCGAAAATCTGTTCAACCGCCAGACGGCCAAAACGCAGATAGCAGGGACCGTCATAATCTATCGCCGCTTTAACAGCCGCTCTTGCCTCTACTGCATCGGCAGGGTTTAAAATAACCATACCGGGAAGTGAGCGCATAAGTGCAAGGTCTTCAAGACACTGATGAGTAGCACCGTCTTCACCAACAGAAATACCCGCGTGGGTTGCACCGATTTTTACATTAAGACCGGGATAGCAAACAGAGTTTCTTATCTGCTCGAATGCTCTGCCTGCCGCAAACATTGCAAAACTGCTGGCAAAAACAATCTTACCGCACGAAGCCAGTCCCGCCGCAACGCACATCATATCTGCCTCGGCAATACCGGCGTTTATGAATCTTTCGGGATATGCTTTTTTAAATACGTCTGTCTTTGTTGATTTTGAAAGGTCGGCGTCTAAAACAACAATACGTTCATCTGCACCGAATTCAGCCAGGGCTGCGCCGTAGGCTTCTCTTGTCGCTTTCTTATCTGCCATTTTTAACCGCCTCCAATTCTGCTATTTTCTTATCAAGTTCTTCTATTGCCGCAGCGTGTTGCTCATCATTTGGAGCAGTGCCGTGCCAACTTGCCTGATTTTCCATAAATGATACTCCCTTGCCTTTGACTGACTTGGCAATGATTGCAGTAGGTTTACCCTTACAGTTCTTTGCCGCCTCTATGGCAGAACGGAGTGAATCATAATCGTGGGCATCTGCAACGATTACATTCCAGTTAAATGCCTCGTACTTTTTATCAATCGGCAACGGTGACATTACATCGGCAATATTGCCGTCTATCTGCAAACCGTTATTATCAATAAAAACAGTAAGGTTATCAAGGTTATAATGTGCTGCAAACATGGCGTTTTCCCAAACCTGGCCTTCTTCAAGTTCGCCATCGCCCAAGATTGCATACACGCGGTAATCCTTTTTGTCAAGTTTTGCCGCAAGTGCCATACCACCCGCTACACATACGCCCTGTCCCAAAGAACCTGTTGACATATCAACACCGGGAACCTTCTTCATTACCGGGTGGCCTTGGAGATAACTGCCGACACTTCTGAAACCGGTTATATCCTCGCAGGGGAAATATCCCGCCTCTGCCAATGCACCATACAATGCCGGTGCACAGTGGCCCTTTGAAAGAACAAGACGGTCTCTGTCTGCCCAGTCCGGGTCAGTGGCTTTGATATTCATCTGCTCAAAATACAAAATCGACAGAATATCCGAAATTGACAAAGAGCCTCCCGGATGTCCTGATTTTGCTGCATGGACCGCATCAATGGCGTGTTTCCTTATTTTATACGCCTTAATTTCCAAATCCAAATTATTCATGTATACTCTCCCTCCATATAGTGTAAATATACTAAAATCCTTTACCCAAGACCTCACGGACTTCGGAAAGAATTATAAAGGCATTCTCATCTGCGCTCTTTACTATATCCCTCAACCGGGGGATTTCGTTACGCTTTACTATACACAGTAAAACCGTCATATCACTCCCCGTATACATCCCTCTGCCGTATATGCCGGTTACTCCACGATCGAGTTTTTCAAGTATCAGTTTACTGATAACGTCATTGCTTTTCGATATAATATATGCACTCTTGGCAGATACTCCACCCTGAACCATACTGTCTGCAACCTTTACCGCAATATATGCAGAAAGTGTTGCATAAAGCATAAGGGTATAATCTCCAAGCAATATACCACCCGATATTATAATGATACCATCAATTATCAGGATGAGTTTTGCAACGGATATGTGTTTAAACACATAATGCAGAATTACCGCCAAAAAATCACTGCCTCCTGTTGAGGCTTTATTCCTTATTACAATACCTATACCGACGCCCATTATCGCACCGCCGAAAACAGAACTCAACAAAACATCATTGGTAAAAGCAGGGAAGAATGAGGTCAGTTCAAGAAACACCGTGAGCGCAATCGTTCCCGCTGCCGACCTTACAAAAACATAACGGGGCATCGTCCTCCAACTGACGGCGAACAGCACTGTATTTATAACAAGCACCGTAAGGGAAACATTAAGACCAAAACGGGCATTGAGCACTGTGGCTATACCTCCGGCTCCCCCGGATGCTATCCTGTTGGGGATAAGAAAAAAATTATACCCCACCGCCATTATCAGCGCACCCGATATTATTAAAAGGTATTCTTTTAACCATTTTTTCATAATACCACCTCATTATAATGATGGTATTATGCTTAGAATTTTATTCTTTTACGGCATTATATCCCATTTCAAGAATCTCGTTTAATCTTACAGAATCTTTTTTTAGATACAGATAACCTATAAGTGCCTCAAAACCCGTGGCATGACGGTAATCGACTATATCGGCATTCTTGGCACTTGTATGGGTATGGGCATTACGGCCCCTTTTGTAAACCGCCGTCTCCTCGTCCGTAAACTTATCCTCTATCGCATGTACAATGGCGCTCTGCGCCACGGCACTCACATAACGTATTGCCTGTTTATGCAGTTTTGACGATTGCATATTGACATCCTTTGAAAGTTTTGTGCGGATAAACACTTCATACACCGCATCACCCACAAAAGCCAATGTCAGCGGTGACAGTTGCTCCGGCGGCAGACCTTTTTCAAAATCAAGCATATTTATCTCCTTATACCGCCAATTACTCTCTGTGCCACTTAACGCCCTGAGAGGTATCTTCAAGTACGATACCCATTTCTTTGAGTTTATCACGAATCTCGTCTGCTGTTTTGAAATCCTTTGCTTTACGGGCCTCGTTTCTCTTTTCTATCATATCTTCTATATCACTGTCTAAAACTTCCTCTTTAACTGTGCCGAGTATTCCAAGCACTCCGCCCAGTTCCCTGATAAGAGAAAGGGTGTCTTCACACGCTTTTTTGCCTGAGTCACCGTTGATTTCGGTATTGGCAAAATAAACTATATCAAATATTGCCGCAACGGCATCTGCTGTGTTGATATCATCTTCCATAGCCGCAATAAACTTCTGTTTAAAGCCTTCCAGTTTATCGGAAACATCCGCTGTTCCTTCCGCTGAATTTTTAGCCATAAATTCAAGGTTTGACATACAGGTATAAATTCTTTCAAGTCCTGACTTTGCCTGAGTAAGAAGGTCGTGAGAGAAATTTATCGGGTTTCTGTAATGAGCAGACAGCATAAAGAATCTTATTACCTCGGGGTCAAACTCTTTAACCACATCACGCACGGTAAAGAAGTTGCCAAGAGATTTACTCATCTTTCTGTTATCAACATTTATATATCCGTTATGCAGCCAATAGTTTGCAAACTGACATCCGTTAGCCGCCTCGGACTGGGCAACCTCGTTTTCGTGGTGAGGGAAAATAAGGTCCATTCCGCCGCTGTGAATATCAATCGTTTTACCAAGATATTTATTTGCCATGGCACTACACTCAATATGCCATCCCGGTCTGCCCATACCCCAGGGGCTCTCCCAGGCGGGTTCTCCTTCTTTTTGCGCTTTCCACAACGCAAAATCCATGGGATCTTCCTTTTGTTCGCCTACATCAATACGGGCTCCGGCTTCCAGATTTTCCAGCGGCTGATGGGAAAGTTTGCCGTATGGAGCAAACTTTTTAACCCTGAAATACACATCGCCGTTCACATTGTATGCATAGCCTTTGTCTTCGAGTGTCTTTATAAGTTCGACAATTGCATCTATATGCTCGGTAGCACGGGGATGAACGGTAGCACACTTTATACCCAATGCACCCGCATCTTTGAAATATTCCTCAATAAATCTGTCGGCAAGTTCTTTTACAGTAACGCCCTCTTCGTTTGCACGTTTAATCATTTTATCGTCGATATCGGTGAAGTTCTGCACAAAGGTAACTTCGTAGCCCATATATTCCATAAAACGTCTTAAAGAATCGAATATAATAAAAGGACGCGCATTACCGATATGGAAATAGTTATAAACGGTAGGACCGCAGGAATACATACGGACTTTGCCCTCTTCCACCGGTTTGAATTCCTCTTTTTTTCTTGTTAAGCTGTTATAAAGTTTAATCATACAAGCCACCTTTCTGACTGACAAAAATTATTTACTTAACTCATCAATCTTTTTAGTCAAATCATCTATCTTCTTATTCAATCTGCATATCTCCTGTGACGTGGGGTCAGGAATATGTATCTGGTCAAGGTCAATGGGGTCAATTCTCTTATTATTTATCTTTACTATACGGGCAGGTACGCCTACACAGGTGGAGTTTTCCGGAACCTCCGAGAGCACAACGGCATTTGCCGCAATCTTTGAATTACTGCCCACGGCAAAAGGGCCGAGCACCTTGGCTCCGCTGCCAATCATAACATTATCTCCCAGGGTGGGATGGCGTTTGCCTTTATCTTTACCGGTACCGCCTAATGTTACGCCCTGATAAAGTGTACAGTTATCGCCTATAACCGCAGTTTCGCCTATCACCACACCGGTACCGTGGTCTATAAACAAGCCCTTGCCTATTGTGGCACCGGGATGTATCTCTATACCCGTCAGGAACTTACCATACTGGGATATGAGTCTTGCCAGAAATTTTAAACGGCAATTATAGAAAAAATGCGCGTATCTGTGAAATACAAGGGCATGAAGACCTGTATACAAAAAGAATACTTCAATCTTACTCCTTGCCGCAGGGTCCCTTTGCATAACAGAAGAAATTTCCATCAATGCAACAGGCGTATAAAAAGCATAATGCAAAATCAAAACCGCTGCAACACAATATAGAAATATCATACTGTTTTCCTCCCCTCAAAACTCACATAAATACACATTTTATTATATATTCTTTTATGACAAAAAACAACTGTTTTTTTACTTTTTTAATTGATTTTACGGATTTGGTATGTTAGTATTATATAAAACCCGATTTTTTGAGGTGATGACATGATATACAGAGAATGTGAAAACCCTATATGTTTCTTCTGCGCATATTCCACTCCACTCGCCGCAACTGATGATATGGTTTGCAGCAAATGCGGAATCGTAAAGCAAGACAGCACTTGCAAAAAGTTCAGATACGACCCGCAGAAGAAAATCCCCAAACGCGCGCCAAAAATTAAATCAAACAAGTTTACTGCGGAAAATTTTCAGTTGTAGAAGTGTAACGGATAAAAGGCACATACCATATAATATATTACCCATCCTGTATACGGAGGTTTATGAGATGTGCTATGACAAACAATCTCTTGCTTCCTTGGACGTTGGCAGCAAATGCTATGTGACGGAACTGGCGGATTCTGCATTAAACCGCAGAAGAATGCTTGACCTGGGAATAGTGCCCGGTACTTTGATTGAGGCTGTAATGGAAAGTCCGTCCGGTTCGATTACTGCATACCTTATAAGAGGTGCAATTATTGCTATCCGCCACAAGGATGCCGAAAACATAATAATACAAAAATCGGAGCAACGTTAGTTGCTCCGATTTTATTATTCTTCGTCTTCTTTATCTTTTTTGTTTTTATCTTCTTCGTCCTCTTCCTCGGGGATTTCGTTTACAATTACCTGAATCTTTTCTGTTCTGTGATAGTCTACTTCCTTAACCGTAACGTTGAGATGCTCAAAATCAAAACTATCTTCAACCTCGGGTATTTTATCGAGTTTATCCATAACCCATCCGTTAAGGGAGAGATTTTCCGCTTCGTCCTCTATGCCGAAAAATTCACAGAATTCCTCAAAATCAACGGCGCAGTCCACAAGGTATGTGTTTTCGCCCACAAGATTGAATTTCTCTATAACCTCGTCGTGCTCATCCCATATCTCGCCAACCAACTCTTCTAAAATGTCTTCCATTGTTACTATACCAAAGGTGCCGCCGTACTCGTCAAGAATTACGGCAATATGGGACTTATTCTTCTGCAAAAGTTTGAGCAAATCGTTAATAGGCTCACTCTTTTGCGCAAATACAGGCGCCGTCATTATCTCCGCAAGGCTCTTATCTGTTATGCCCTGCTCTCCGTAAAAGTCTTTAAGGTGGATAACACCCATTATATTGTCAATAGTTTCATCATACACAAGCAGTCTTGAAAACTGTGTCTGGGCAAAAACCTTTGCAATCTCTGCCTTTTCAGCATCAACCGGCACAGCCTCAATATCAACACGATGGGTCAGGATATCCTCTGCCTTCTGCTCGGTAAACTCTATGGCGTTACGGAGAAGGTCGCCCTCATCATCGTCAATGGTGCCCTCCTGCTGTACCTCGTCAACCAGCACAAGCAGTTCCTCCTGCGACATCTTGGCATTGCCCTCAATCCTGAACATCTTTGCAATCAGTTTTTTCCATAATGTAAACAAAAAGTTTACAGGTGCAAATACCCATATAAGGAACTTAATAAAGGGAGAGGAAAACATCGCAAACTTCTCAGGACAGTCCTTGGCAATACTCTTTGGTGTTACCTCGCCGAAAATCAAAACTGCTACCGTGGTAACAACTGTGGAAATAGTTGCACCATACAAGGGATAATAATACAGAAAATACACTGTTCCCAATGATGCCAACGCAATATTTGCAATATTATTGCCGATAAGTATTGTGGAAATCAGTTTGTCATATTCATCTGAAAGGGAATAAGTGAGTTTTGCTCTCTTATCTCCGTTTTCAATCATAGTTTTCAATCGTGTTTTACTAAGTGATGAGAATGCCGTTTCCGTCGCCGAAAAGTATGCCGACAACAGTACAAGCAACACCATTATCACTATATATACAGAACCCATTTTTATCTCCTTAATTTATTTCAGCCGAATGCTTAATTATTTTTAAATATTTGCACACCGGCAAGATCAGATAATAATTTTTTTAAAACACAAAAAGACACGCTCACGTATCTCAAAACATATACGCAAGTATGCCTCATACACTAAATATAAAATTCTGAACTGAGTGTTACTACAAGTATCCTCGTCTTCTGATTGCATAGTTTATATGCCGTACCTTCCCTGATATTTTTTATCATTATACCATACCGTTCGCCTCTCGTCAAGGAGTTTTTTGATTTTTGTCGTGCAAAAAAGAGTGTTGCTAAAAACAACACTCTTTTTATTACAAATGAAAGGCATGGTTCCCGATGGTAGTATAATAAGGTCTGTTGGCAGATATCCAGGAACTTGTCGCTTTTTTGGGATTATAAAAATACATACTCTTACCTATATAGTTAACGCCGGAAAGGGCATCCTTTGCCGCGTTGATACAACTCTGGTCAGGTGTATTATATATGGTGTTATTGGCAACAGGGGTATACTGCACTCCGTATTTTGTATCAAATATTACTCCTTTTACACTATTTGGAAAGTCGGGCGATTTTACCCTGTTTAAAATAGTATTACCTACGGCTACTTTTCCTTTATAACTCTCTCCCC
>SVKG01000059.1 GCA_015068565.1 Oscillospiraceae bacterium
AAGGTCAAACACTCTACCTTTGGGATTAGGTTTAATTTCTTCGACTGATTCAATTTCTTCTTTTCCCGAAGTAAACAAATCGTTGTTGTGCATTGCATTGAATTCGTGAAGTTTCATCGGGCCGTAATCGAATTTCATCAATATAATTGAGATTATAAAAACAAATGTCAACAGTGAATAGAAATTGTAGGGGATAGCGCGGACAAAGAGTTCAATACCGGAATAACCTGTACCCTCGGTAAACTCGGCAACAGCCGCTGCCCAGGAAGACACGGGAGCAATCATACAAATAGGTGCGGCGGTTGCATCGATAAGGTATGCAAACTTGGCACGGGAAATTTTGTGAGAGTCGGTAACGGGGCGCATAACACTACCAACGGTAAGGCAGTTAAAGTAGTCATCGATGAAAATCAAAATACCCAGGATAAATGTAGCAAACATAGCACCCACACGGGATTTGATGTGTGTGGATGCCCAACGCCCGAAAGCGGCAGAACCACCTGCTGCGTTTATCAGTGCAACAATCGCGCCGAGGATAACTAAGAATATGAATATACCGGCGGTATCGGACACAGCGGAGAAGATACCGTTGTTTATGATGTTGTCCAAAGCGCCAACGGGATTCCAGTTAGCAACGAGCAAACCTCCCAACGCGATACCGATAAAAAGGGAAGAGTATACCTCTTTTGTAATAAGAGCCAGAGCAATAGCAACCAACGGCGGAATCATTGCCCAGAAAGTACCTGCGAACATACTTGTTGCGGCACTGCCGTCTACGGCAAATGCCGTAAACGCCGCCATAATTA
Source organism: Oscillospiraceae bacterium (assembly GCA_015068565.1). Taxonomy (GTDB): domain Bacteria; phylum Bacillota; class Clostridia; order UMGS1810; family UMGS1810; genus SIG455. Next base: position 807 of record SVKG01000059.1, read on the forward strand.
CCAAAATAACAGCGATAATTGAAACGGCTTTTTTAATATGGTGATTCATTTACTTTTTCTCCTTTAAGGGTAGAAGTTAGAATTCAAAATCAAGACATGCGCGGGATGCGGTAAAGGGACGTACTTTGGTGTTGGCGACTAATACGTGTTCGGGATGGGAAGAATACCCTTTGAGTGCTTCTGCACTTTCAAAGGTAGAATCGAGCATAATGTCAGCATTCGAAGAGGGGAGCCGACCATCAAAGCGCACCTCGATGTCAGTAAGACCTGGAATTTTACCTTTAAGACCTTCCAACCCTTCTTTTATGCCTTTCATTATTGTGTGTTTTTCCTCTGCCGGGAATTCATCTTTCAGTGTCCAAAGAATAATATGCTTTACCATATAAAAACCTCCATTTTTTGAAAATTGTACCATGTAACAGAAAAATATGCAATGTTTTTTATTAAAATCTCGTGCGCAGTAATTTTTTGTTGTAAAATACGTAAAATGTGTTATAATGTCAAATGTATAATATATTTTGATATACGGTGATAATAATGTTTACATATATAAGAAAATTAAAAGATAGATTTATTGCCGCCCGTGATAATGTAGGTAACAACACCCGTCACAAAACGGTAAAAATCATATCTTTTTTTGCCTCTCCGTTGATTATTCTCGTTGCTTTGGAGATAATGCACTTGTCGGGGTTTGCGGCAATATGGGCGTGTTTAACAGATATATACAGTTTGTGTAAACTTGCCATAACTTATGTTTTTGTTCTTGCGGCACAAAGTATGTTTTTTGTTTTATTGCGCAAACACTTTCCGGCGTACGTTGTTACAGCACTGCTGTTTTATGCACTGTCATTTGTCACCTATGTGATGTACGATATCACCGGTGACCCGCTTTTGCCTACGGATTTGCTTTTGATGAAGAATGTTAAAGAGATATCTTCGTTTGCAAAAATCCCTTTCCGTATTTCGTATGTGCTAAGTTTTCTGGTAACTGTATTTGGCTGTGTGACGGTGTGGTTTGTAAGCAGAAAGCATAAATCAAAATTCAATGCATTTTTCCGTATTGCTGTGGATTTTGTTATATTGGCTTTCTTTGTATTTTCGGTGCACACCCTGTGTTTGAACACAGATTTCAGACATAATGTGCTTAAAAAAATCAATGTCAATGTGTCGGCGTTCAACCCGATTGATGATTTGAATTCCAACGGTGTTGTGCTGACGTTTTTTCCGCGTATAGCGGACCTTTTGCTGGAAGAGCCTGACGATTACAGCAGAGAAGTTATAGAGGATATCTATGAGCGGTATAAAGACGTTCCCTCTATATCTTCAAAATCAAAAAACGCCCGTCAGCCCAATGTAATAATAATACAGAACGAAGCATGGTGGGATCCCACAAGACTTAAAAATGTTGAGTTTTCGGAAGACCCCATGAAAGATATAAAGAACCTGGGCAAAAAATACCCCTTCGGCAATCTTGTATCTCCATCTTATGCAGGTGGTACGTGTTTGCCTGAGTTTGAATGTATAACGGGGTATTCAACGGCGTTTGTGCCGCCCAACTCGTACCCCTATATACAGCACGTTTTAAAGGATACAAAGTCTATCGTGTCCACATATAAAGCCAACGGATACGAGACGGTTGCCCTGCATCCTTATCATATCAATTTTTATAGCAGAGATAGTGCCTATCCCTTGTTGGGGTTCGATACAGTTGTAGGGATGGACGATATGCCCGACGCTCTTGAACATAAAGATGGTTGGTACATATCCGATGACTATGCGGCGGATCAGATAATATCGGCGTACGAGAATAAAACAAAGGACAGGCTGTATTGTTTTATGGTTACTATGCAAAACCATGGTGCATATACGCCTCAACGGTACGATGATTATGATATTCAGGTTGATTCTCTGTATTTAAACGATGATGATTTGCAGGGGCTGAGGGATTATACACAGGGCGTCAAAGATGCCAGTGATTCCTTTATGAAACTTGTAAATTATTTTAAAGAGCAAAAAGAGCCCACCATAATTGCTATGTATGGAGACCACTTGCCCTTGCTGGGTACGGAGGGAAGTACTTATGTAGACGGAGGTATGGCGGTAAAGGGGATTGAGTTCAATCCCGCCCATTATGAGGAACTTTACCATACGCCGTATATTGTATGGTCCAATTACAAAATCCCTGATTTAAAACTGCCCGAGTATATATCCGCTTCAAACTTAGGCTTGTCCATTTTAAAATACTCGTCATTGCCGGAGGTACCCTGGTATCAGTCAGTGATGTACAGTATGTATAAGGATTACCCTGCCTATGTCAGGAATATAAAGTATAATAAAAACTTTGAAGAACCCGGCGAGGGAGAAGACCTTTCCATGTTTGAAAGGGATTACAGGTTTTTGCAACAGGATTTGTTGCATTTCAGGTGTTATTCAGATTTAATTGGTAAATAGCGTAAAACAGATAGGGGATGTACAAATGACAAAAGTAAACATAATTTCAGGATTTTTAGGTGCAGGAAAAACCACGTTTATCAAAAGACTTGTAGGAGAGGTTTTCAAAGGTGAAAAACTTGTACTTATTGAAAACGAATTTGGCGAAATCGGAGTAGACGGACAGTTTTTGCAGGAGGCAGGTATTGAGATAACCGAGATGAATTCGGGTTGTATATGTTGTAGTCTTGTGGGCGATTTTACAAAAGCCCTTAAAGAAGTTGCAGACACCTATTGCCCTGACAGAATTATTATTGAGCCGTCAGGCGTAGGTAAACTTTCCGATGTTATCAAGGCGGTGGAAAATGCCGACGATGGTGAAATGACGGTTGACTCTTGCATAACGGTTGCAGACTGTACCAAGTGCAAAATTTACAGCAAGAATTTCGGTGAGTTTTATGAGGATCAGATACATCATTGTGATTGTATTCTCCTTACAAGAACCGATAAAGCCGACGAGGCAAAGATCCGTCAGGCAACAGAGATTATCCGCGGTATAAATGATACAGCGTCAATAATTACGACCCCCCTTGCTGAACTTGATAAAGAGCAGATACTCAAAGCGTTTGATAAAGACCGTATGGAAAAAGACCTTATGGAGGAGACGGCAGAAGCACATCACGAGCATCATCACGATGAACATTGTGGGTGCCATAACCACGAGCACCATCATCACGATGAACATTGTGGGTGCCATAACCACGAGCATCATCACCACGATGAACACTGCGGCTGCCATAACCACGAACATCATCACGATGAACACTGCGGCTGCCACGACCACGAACATCATCACGATGAACACTGCGGCTGCCACGACCACGAACATCACCATCATCACGCGGATGAAACATTTTCTTCATGGGGTTTTGAAACCGCAACAAAATACACCGCCCGGGAAATCGAAGATAAACTCCACAAACTTGATACCGAAGCCTATGGCACTGTTTTAAGAGCAAAAGGTATGTTGCCCTCTGCTGACGGTTGGATATATTTTGACTATGTTCCGGGTGAATACGACATCCGTGGCGGAAGTCCCTGTTATACGGGAAAAGTCTGTGTTATCGGAGCAGAACTTAATGAAGAAAAACTTGCTCAGTTGTTTGACAGAAAGTAATTGAAGGGTTGTGAATCTGATGCTTAATTACAAATATATCCCTGTTTTTGTAATAAACGGATTTTTAGAAAGCGGAAAAACCACATTTATATATAATGCATTTATTAAGGATGAAAATATCGTCAATGAACGGGTGGCGCTTATCTGTTGCGAGGAGGGAGAGGAAGAGTATGCAGACCTTCCTGATAATATCCGCCTTTATGCGGTTGAAGATAAGGACGAACTGACCCCTGAGTTTTTGTCAGACATTAAAAACGACTACAAACCCACAATTGTATTTATAGAATATAACGGTATGTGGGGGATGCAGAAGATTTATGAAACCAAAATGCCTTCACCCTGGCGTGTAGTAGAGCAGGTGACGGTTATTGACTCTACCACTTTTTCGGGATATTTTGCCAATATGAAAAGTGTTTTTGCCGATATGATGAGATCTTCCACCACTGTTTTTGTAAACCGTTGTACACGGCAGGACGACTTTAAATTTTATAAAAACAGTATCAAAAACTGTGCGCCCCACGCAGAGATTATATATTTAAGTGACGACGAAGGACCGTTGCAGATCACTCTTGATGAGGAATTGCCCTATGATGTAGATGCTGACGTTATAGAAATCAGCAAAGATAACTATATGACATGGTATATTGATATGCTTGATAACCCAACGCGTTATATAGGTAAAACGGTGGAGTATACAGGCCAGATTGCCAAGCCCGATTATTTCAGGGACGAGTGTTTTGTTGCGGGTAATATGGTTATGACCTGCTGTGAAGATGATATGCAGTTTCTGGGCTTTTTGTGTAAATATGATAAGGCAACTTTCTTAAAAGAGGCTGCTCTTGTGCGGATACGCGGAAAAGTCGGCAGCGAATATGCGCAGGAGTATGAATCGGAAGGGCCGGTAATTTATGTGGAAAAGACCACCACACTTCCGAATCCCGGTGGTAAAAAGCGAAAGTAATGGCAATTTTGTATAAAATATTATAAGATATAAAAAATACTATTGAAAATTGAAATAAAAAATGGTACAATTTATCGTGTTGTTTTTATACGATAGTTAAATACTAAAAGATGGAAGGGATTAAAGTGACAAAAAGAGAGAGAAGAACAGGAACAGTTTCAAGAGGTATTCGTTGTCCCATTATCCGTCAGGGTGATAATCTGGCAGAGATTGTGGCTACCAGTGTGCTGGAAGCCGCAGAGTACGAAGGTTTTGAACTGCGCGACAGAGATGTAATTTCAATTACAGAATCCATAGTTGCAAGATCTCAGGGTAATTATGCTACGATTGATGATATAGCCGCTGATGTAAAGGCAAAGTTTGGGGGAGAAACAGTAGGAGTTATATTTCCGATTCTTTCCCGTAACCGTTTTGCCATCTGCTTAAAAGGCATAGCCAAAGCGTGTAAAAAGGTTGTTCTTATGCTCAGTTATCCTTCCGATGAGGTAGGTAATGAACTTATAAACATTGATAAGATTGACGAAGCAGGAATCAATCCTTATTCAGATGTTCTTTCTTTGGAGAGATACCGTGAACTTTTTGGTGAGAATAAACACGAGTTCACAGGCGTTGATTATGTAGAGTATTACGGCAATATTATCAGAGAAAGCGGAGCAGAGGCAGAGATTGTTTTTGCAAACCAGGCAAAGGCAATTCTTAACTATACAGATTGTGTTCTTAACTGTGATATTCACACAAGGGCGCGTACAAAGCGTATACTTGTAAGCGGCGGAGCCAAAAAGGTTTATAGCCTTGATGAAATTTTGAGTGCCCCCGTAAACGGAAGCGGTTATAACGAAAAATACGGATTGTTGGGCTCAAATAAATCGACAGAGAACCAGATTAAACTCTTCCCCCGTGAATGTAAGGATTTGGTGCTTGAAATACAGAAAAAGATACTTGATGCTACGGGTAAGCACGTAGAGGTTATGGTATATGGTGACGGAGCATTTAAAGATCCCAAGGGCAAAATATGGGAACTTGCTGACCCGGTTGTTTCACCTGCATTTACAGATGGACTCATAGGAACTCCCAACGAACTCAAACTCAAATACCTTGCCGATAATGATTTTAAAGACTTGTCAGGCGAGGCACTTAAAGAGGCTATTTCTGCAAGTATCAAGTCAAAGCAGGATAATCTTGTGGGTAATATGGCATCACAGGGTACAACCCCCCGTCAACTTACCGACCTTATCGGTTCATTGTGCGACCTCACCAGCGGTTCGGGTGATAAAGGCACACCGGTAGTTCTGGTACAGGGTTACTTTGATAACTATACAAACTAACAATAAATTAAGACCTGAAAAAGTTTTTCAGGTCTTTTCTATAACGGAAAGGACATAAATTATGGAAAGATTAAAAGGGCTAAAACCCGAAAGAGTATTTTATTATTTTGAAAAAATTTGCTCCATTCCTCACGGCTCTGGCAATCAGGATGCCATAAGTGAGTTCTGCGTAAATTTTGCCGCGGAGCATTCGCTTAAATGTGTGCGCGACAATGCAAATAATGTTGTAATCTATAAAGACGGCACGGGTGCAGGTAAGGGAGCATCCCCCATAATATTGCAGGGGCACATTGATATGGTGTGCCAGAAGGTGCCTGGCTCAGATTTTGATTTCGAAAAATCAGGCCTCGATATTTATACAGACGGGGATTTTATAAAAGCCAAAGGCACAACCCTCGGTGCAGATAACGGTATAGCCGTTGCCATGATACTTGCCAT
>SVKG01000060.1 GCA_015068565.1 Oscillospiraceae bacterium
AATCGCTTCGGCTATTTCGGGATCAACCTTTCTTATTTCATCAGTAGTATACATTTTTGTTCCTCCTCTGTATTATAAAGGTACTTAGATATTATAACATACAGCAAAAACAAAATCAATAGTTAACCACCTTATAGCCCTGCTCCTCTACGGCGGATTTAAGCAAGTCAACCGATACCTCTTTTGTAAGTTTTACAATGGCAGTTCCGTTTTCGTGACTCACAACCGCTTCTGCAACGCCGTCTATTTGTTCAAGGCTCGTCTTTACTCTGCCGGAACAATGAGGACACATCATACCTTCGATTTTAATAGTTTTTTCCATAGTTTTTTCCTCGCTTTTCTGTTTGATTTTATTCGTTTGCTTTGAGGATTTGAAAAAATTTAACCTCAATGCATTTGTAACAACACATACACTCGAAAGGCTCATCGCAGCAGCGCCAAACATAGGACTTAGTTCAAGACCCCACATCGGAATCCACACACCTGCCGCCAGAGGGATTCCGATTATATTATATATAAATGCCCAAAAAAGATTCTGGCGGATATTTTTTAAAGTTGCTCGGCTTAGTCTTATGGCCGTAACAACATCGGCAAGACTGCTTTTCATAAGCACAATGTCAGCAGCATCAATCGCCACATCTGTTCCGCCGCCTACCGCCATACCCACATCTGCGGCTGTCAGTGCCGGAGCATCGTTGATACCGTCTCCCACCATGGCTACACGTCCCTGGGTTTTAAGCATCCTCACGGCTTCTTCCTTTCCTGCGGGAGTTACCTCTGCAATTACCTTGTCGACACCGGTTTTTTCTTTAACGGCATTGGCAGTCTTTTTATTATCTCCTGTGAGCATTACAACCTTTATACCCATATCTTTAAGATTTTGTATGCTTTCGGCACTGTCATCCTTAACAGAATCCGCAACGGCGATTATTCCTGCAAAAGTTCCGCCCCTGCCAAAATACACGGGAGTTTTTCCCTCGGTTGCAAGTTTATCCGCAATATCTGTCATACCGTCGAAAGACTCAATATATCCGGAAACAAAATCTTTATTGCCACCAAAAATATGTTCTCCCTCCACAGTGGCAGAAAGTCCATTACCGGGGAACACCTCAAAATCCTCGCTTTCCAAAAGAAGGATATCATCTTTCAGCGATTTGCTGACAATAGCCTTTGCGATGGGATGTTCGCTTTTGGCTTCAAGACTATATGCCAACTTCATTAGTTCTGCTTTATCTGTGCCCTCTGCGGGGATTACATCTGTAACACCGGGTTCGCCTTTTGTTATGGTTCCCGTTTTATCAACTGCAACAATCTCAGTTTTACCCGTATGTTCAAGCACTGCCGCATTCTTAAACAGAATGCCGTTTTTTGCTCCAACTCCGTTACCCACCATTATGGCAACAGGCGTGGCAAGGCCAAGTGCACAGGGGCAACTTATTACAAGCACAGAAATCCCCCTCGTCAGCGCGTAACCGAAGGATGCTCCGCAAACAAGCCATACTAACATAGTTATTGCTGCAATAGCCATTACCACGGGGACAAATACTCCCGATACCTTATCGGCAACCTTGGCTATGGGTGCCTTTGTGGCAGAGGCATCCGTCACCATTTTTATTATTTGTGACAGCAGAGTTTCCTCCCCCACCTTAACCGCTTCGCATTTAATAAATCCCGACCGATTAACCGTTGCGGCAGAAACCGTGTCACCTACACCTTTATCAACAGGGATACTCTCCCCCGTTAATGCTGATTCATCAACCGCACAGTGTCCCTCTGCAACAATACCGTCAGCCGGTATTGAGGCGCCGGGTTTTACTATAAAAACATCTCCTTTTTTAATCATAGATGCGTCTATTTCGGTTTCTCTGCCGTCTACCAAAACCGTTGCCGTCTTTGGCGACAAGTCCATAAGGCTTTTTATGGCATTTGTGGTTTTGCCCTTTGAATGGGCTTCCAGCATTTTACCGAAGGTTATAAGCACCAATATCATAGCGGCTGATTCAAAATAAAGATTATGAAGATACGAAAACGAAAGTGCCATATCTCCCCCGACAGCCGCATCGCTTATTGCAAATACACTCCACACGCTATAAACAAAAGAAGCACCCGATCCCAAAGCGACAAGTGTATCCATATTCGGCGTTTTTTTAATAAACCCTTTAAATCCGTTTACAAAGAATTTGCCGTTTATTATAATAACGATTGATGCAAGTATCATCTGAACCATCCCAAGGGCTACGGGGTTATCTTTAAAATATACCGGCAGCGGAAAGGCAAACATCGTGTGCCCCATAGACACATACATTAACCCTATTAAAAATATCATAGACGTCAGCAGTCTTTTCTTTAAAACAGAAAAATCCCCCTTGTCTGACGTGTTATCAGTTGTTCGCTCACTCTTGTCCGAACTGCCCTTAACCGTTGCCGAATATCCGGCGTTTTCAACCGCTTTTATAATTGCAAAACTATCTGCTGTACCCTCTACGCTCATTGAATTCGTAAGCAAATTCACCGCGCAGTTACTTACGCCGTCAACCGCCGAAACGGCTTTTTCTACCCTTGTACTGCACGCAGCACAACTCATACCGGTAACATTATATTGAGTCATAACAATCAACCCCTATTTCATAAGTTTTTGCAAAACAGAAATAAGTTCATCAACTGTTTCGTCTTTGCCGTTTTTGATATCATCGTACACACAGGACTTTATATGGTTTTCCAAAAGCGCCCTGTTAAACGCATTCAACGCCGCACCTACCGCACTCACTTGTGTCAGCACATCAGTACAGTAGGCATCGTTTTCAATCATATTCCTGATGCCTCTTACCTGTCCCTCTATACGGCTGAGCCTGTTAACAAGATTTCTACGCTCTCTGTCGTCTCTTTTTTTGATTTTACAACATTGTTCCGCCATACAATCACCTTCTCCCAAAATACCCCTTGGGGGTATTTTTATTATACTTTGTCCGCTCTTATTTGTCAACACTTTTCTTGTTGATTTTACAAATTCTGTGTGATATAATGTAGGCACATTTTATAAAAAGAGGTGTCTGTATGAAATCCACTACACAAAGAATTGTTTTCACCGCACTACTCACAGCGCTCGTGTGTGTTGCAACCATGATTATTAAAATACCACTCCCCTCAAAAGGTTACATAAATATCGGAGATGCAGTGGTTTTACTTTCCGGATGGTTACTATCGCCTTTATACGGCTTTCTGGCTGCGGGAATCGGCTCTGCTCTGGCAGATATTTTTTCAGGTTACATAATCTATGCCCCCGCAACCTTTGTTATTAAAGGTATTATGTCCCTTTTATCCTGTATTCTTTTTAAAAAGGTATTTCTTAATTCAAAAAAAGTCTTTTCAAGAATCATCAGCGGTTTAATTGCGGAAATAGTTATGGTCGGTGGGTATTTTTTGTTTGAGGGTTTATTATATGGATTTATGACCGCCGCTGCAAACATCCCCGCCAATGCAATTCAGGGAACTGCCGGAATTATACTCGGTCTGTTACTGGTTGAGGTGTTTGAAAAGAGCCGTATTGAGTTTTGATACAATCAAATTTGATTTTAAATCAGCAAAAAGCCTTTATTCAATTGAATAAAGGCTTTTTTATTATTCGGCTTGTTGTTCTTTATAGTGTTTTTCGGAGTGAATGAAGTTTATAATTATAATCGCAATGATGGGACCTAAAATCATTCCGAAAATTCCCATGGTTTTAAGTCCTGCATATACCGCAACAAGAGTAAGCAGAGGGTTAAGCCCTATCTGTGTACTTACTATCTTAGGCTCTGAAATACGGCGTATAACAAACGCAATCGCATAAATTATAACCAATCCCAGAGCAAAGAAATACTTGCCCGAAAACAGCGATATTACAGCCCACGGTATCAGCACTGTCCCCGTACCTAAAACAGGTATCAAATCAATAATTGCAACCACAAACGCTACAAAAGCGGCAGTGTCTACACCAAGGATGGTAAATCCGAAAAACAGTATCAAAAAGGTCAATCCCATAAGTATAAGTTGTGCTTTAAGATACCCTCCACAGGCTTTGACAAGGTCATTTTTTACAAACTCAATCCTGCGCATAACAGATTGAGGTATTATGCCTTTGAAAAATCCGCTTATCTTTTGTCGGTCTGTACATATAAAATACGTGGACAGGATCAGTATAACGGTAAAAATAAATATATTCGGCAGTGCTTTTGCAACTCTTGTTGCTGCATTTATAACAGCCTGAGTGGCAGGTTCTATAATTGAATATATGTTTTCCCGCAAATTGTTTGAAATCATTACCACAAACTCACGCATAGACAAAGGTAGCGTATAATAAAAATCCGTAAGTTTTGTTATCCAGCGGGGAAGTTCAAAATCTCCCTCTATAATCGACGGAATAACATAGGAAAACCGTTGAAGTTCATATACTCCCTGATAGAATATCGTAAAAACAAGCAGACCAAGAAGCCCGATAAGGAGCAACATCACAATAGCGATTGCAAGTTTATGTGGGAATTTCAGGCGTTTTACAAGAAAATCCGCCATAGGCACAATAAGTTTTGAAATCGCATAAGCCACTATAAACGGCATTACACAGGTAAACACTACGGGCAACAAAAAATATGCCGCCAGTACGACGATAATGATCAACAATGTCTGCATAAGCAGTTTTGCCGGATCTTTAAAAAAAGTATTCATAAAAATCGCCTCTGTTTCAATTTTCAAGCATAATTTTTATAATTTTACCACAACAAGTATGTGCAATTCAATTGTTTTTTATAATTTTTCTGTTAATCCCTTACAGCAGTATTTAAAAGGTCGGTAAGTTTTTCTTTATCAAACTTATAGACACTGTCGCAGAAATGACAGGTAAGTTCTGCCGCACCGTCTTCGTCTATGATTTTTTTAATCTCTTTTTTGCCAAGCGAAATTATCGCTCTCTCTACCCTCTCGCGCGAACAGTCACATTTATATGCAACGCTGTTATTCTCGGTTATGGTATAGTCAAAGCCTTCAAGCACGAGCGACAGGATATCCTCCGGAGTTTTGCCCTCGTTCATTAAAGTGGTAACAGACTTGATTTTGGAAATGTTTTTTTCCAGTTTATCAATATCTTCGTCGGTAGCATCGGGCATAACCTGTACAATAAATCCGCCGGAGCATTTGACAGATAAATCCACATCCACAAGCACTCCTACACCGACACAAGACGGGGTTTGCTCCGAGATTGCAAAGTAAGATGTAAGGTCATCGCCTATCTCACCGCTTACCAGCGGCACCTTACCTATATACGGCTCTTTAAGGCCGAAATCGCGTATAACCGTAAGGTATCCGTCTTTGCCCACAGCAGCGCCTACGTTTAATTTACCCGCATCGTTATTGGGGAGTTCCACAAGGGGGTTGTCCACATAGCCTTTGACATTACCCTCAAAATCAGATACCGCCATAACTCTGCCAATGGGGCCATTACCCGTAAGTTGAAGTGTAATGGTATCACCCTTGGATTTAAGCATTGTACCCATCATTGAAGCCGCAGTAAGTAATCTGCCCAGTGCGGCAGATGCTATCGGGTAAGTTTTGTGCATTTTGTGTGCCTCATTGGCTAAATTGGTGGTATCAGCCGCAAATGCGCGTAAGGCTCCGTCACTTGTTACGGCGCGTATAATATAATCGTTACTCATATTAAAATTCTCCATAGCAGTATATGGCGGATGATATTCATCCGCCATATAAAATTTGATTATAAAACTTCGGTAACTGTTACAGAAGCAGGGTCTACCTCGTGAACCTGAGGGCCTTTTCTGTATTCAAAGAATTTAGTTGCAACCTGATCAAACAGTGCATAAGAAAGAACGTCTTCCTCTTGCTGCATATACTCTTTGCACTGCTCTCTGAGTTTATCAAGTTCAGGTTCTATCTTATCGGCAGGACGATATGTGATGGGTTCTTCATCGCCTATGATTTTCTTTCTGAATTCATCGGAAATCGGAACGGGTGTTCTGCCGTATTCACCACGGACAATACCCTTTGTTTCTTTGGAAACCATCTTATAACGCTCACCCATAAGAACATTGAGCACCGCCTGTGTACCTACAATCTGGCTTGTGGGTGTAACCAGCGGCAACCATCCCAGGTCCTCACGCACACGGGGGATTTCTTTAAGCACTTCTTCAAACTTATCTTCAGCATTCTGCTGTTTAAGTTGTGAAACAAGGTTTGAAAGCATACCTCCGGGAACCTGATATTTAAGCGTGTTGATATCAACGCCCAGCACCTTTGTGCTCATAAGACCGCTTTCGAGAGATTTTTCTCTTATGGGTCTGAAATAGTCGGCAATCTCTGTTAAAGCATCAATATCAATACCGGTATCATAAGGTGTTCCTTCCAGCGCCTTAACCAAAGGCTCTGTTGCGGGTTGACTTGTACCCATTGCAAGAGGTGACATAGCACAGTCAACAACGTCCACTCCTGCCTCGATGGCTTTGAGATATGTCATTGATGCCACACCGCTTGTATAGTGAGTATGAAGTTGAATCGGGATTTTAACGGCGGATTTAAGTTCTTTTACGAGTTTTTCCGCCTCGTAAGGAATAAGCAATCCCGCCATATCCTTGATACAGATTGAATCGGCACCGCAGTTTTCGTATTCTTTTGCAAGATCTACAAAGAAAGGAATGTTATGAACAGGGCTGATTGTATATGAAATAGCAGCCTGAACATGTCCACCCTCTTTTTTGGTGGCGTTGATTGCTGTCTGCAAATTTCTTACGTCGTTAAGCGCATCAAAGATTCTTATTATATTGATTCCGTTTGCGATGGATTTCTGCACAAAATACTCAACAACATCATCTGCATAATGACGGTAACCGAGAATATTCTGTCCGCGGAAAAGCATCTGCAAGGGTGTATTCTTTGCTTTATCCTTGATTTTTCTGAGTCTGTCCCAGGGGTCTTCGTTCAAAAAGCGAAGACATGAATCAAAAGTCGCTCCGCCCC
>SVKG01000061.1 GCA_015068565.1 Oscillospiraceae bacterium
ATGACAGTTCTTTTCAGAATCGTTATCCCGCTTTCAATGGCGGCTATCGCAGTACAGATTCTTTTCGCCAGTGTTGGTATCTGGAACAGTTGGTTCCCTGCTATGATCTACCTCAAAGACCGCAGAAAGTTCCCTGTTCAGCTTATACTTCGTGAGATTCTTATGGAAGGCAAAACCGGTGCAGGTACTGTTGTTGCCACCGAAGACGTTGTTGGTTTCTCCGATGTTATCAAATACGCTACAATCGTTGTAACAATGGTTCCGATCCTCTGTGTATACCCCTTCTTGCAGAAACACTTTACAAAGGGTGTTATGATCGGTGCCGTTAAAGGTTAATACATATATAATCCGATGCACCTTGCCGGTGCATCGGTTATAAATTAAAAAAGGAGACTGGTTAATATGAAACTTTTTAAAAAAGCAGTAATTATTGCCCTTGCTCTTGCTCTTGCTTTGACAACTCTCGCCGGTTGCGGTGAAGAAGTTATCAGCATCGACGGCAGCGGCGGCAAACTCACCTATTGGGCGCTTCCCAGCGGTACCACATGGTGCTCATCCTACAATGACCTCAAATCTTTGCAGGTAATCAGCGAAAAAACAGGTATTGAAGTTGAATTTATTCACCCCTCATCATCAAGATGGGAAGAGCAGTTCAACATCATGATTGCTTCCGGCGAATACCCCGACATCATCTTCCAGAACAACTGGAACAATGCTTACAACGGCGGTTTGCCCGGCATTTACAATGATGGTATCATCATCGACCTCACAGAGTATGTTGACGGCGGCAAGATGCCTAACTTCAAGAAACTTCTTGATGAAAACCCCTTGTCAAACCTTAACATCAGAACAGACGACGGTAAGATCTTCCAGATTGGTACAATCAGAGACTCTGCTGCCATGAACGCTTCTACCGGTCACCAGATCAGAAAAGACTGGTTGGAGAAACTCAATATTGATGTTCCCAAAACAATGACAGACTGGTACAATATGCTTACAGCATTCAAAACCAAGGACCCCAACGGCAACGGCGAGGCTGACGAAATCCCCTACGGTGATTTCACTTCTCAGAACTTCACCAACTTTGCTGCCGCTTACAGAACAAGCACAAGTTACTACAAAAAGGACGGCAAACTTGTTTACGGTCCTGTAACTCCCGAATACAAAGCATTCATTACTGAAATGAACAAGTGGTACAAAGAAGGTCTTATCGACCCCGAATTTGCTGCTATTTCAAGAGCTAACCTCAGTGCAAAAGTAACAACTGACAAAGTTGGTTCTTATACTTACTACATCGGTTCTGCTATGGGTTCATACCTTACTGCTATGGCTGACTCCAACCCCGAGTTCGACCTCGTTGGTGCTCCCTGGCCCGTATGTGATGCTGACGGTGTTCAGTACAATCCTATTGACGTATCTACCCTTGACAGCGGTAACTCCGGTGCTGTTGTAACAACAAAATGTAAAGACCCCAATCTCGCAGTTAAATACCTTGACTATCTGTTCAGCGAAGAGGCTACAATCATCCAGAACTGGGGTGTTGAAGGCGAAACTTACGAAGTGGTTGACGGTCAGTACAAATACCTCGACAGCATTATGAACAACCCCGAAGGCAAACAGCCTACCGAACTCCTCGGTAAGACAATATTCCCCTCACTGGGCGCTCCTGTTAAATACTGGCTGTACGATGCTTACTCACAGGTACAGTTTGCATGGCCCCAGCAGAAGGAAGCAACCCAGGTTTGGGCACAGGGCGAAAATGACCTTACAACAATCGGTTTGAAGATGACTGCTGAGGAAACTGACAGAAGAAGCCAGATCCTCACAGACATGGATACCTACCGTGCAGAAATGTATACAAAATTCATTATCGGTAAAGAACCCCTTTCCAAGTGGGATGAATATGTACGCAAGATGAACGAAATGGGATTGCCTGAACTTATGCAGATCTACGAAACTGCTCATGAACGTTATACAAAGATGGCAAAAGATCTTGGCGTAGAAGTTAAATAATAATCTTTAAGGATTATAAAAAAGCGTGGTGCATAAGCACCACGCTTTTTGTTTAGGCACACCCAGACACCCCGTAGGGGACGGCATCCCTGACGTCCCGAATTGTGAACGTAATGAATACCCTGAGGGTCACACATAATGAATAATGAATAATTGTGGTGAAAATCGTAGGGAATGACCTATGTGTCATTCCGCTCAACGCCACGCAGGGCGTTCCCTACAACACACCCGCCCCCCTACGTTGGGGATATGATGCGCCTTTGCCTTTTTTCGAAAATTTTGTGTTGACATACGTGTTGTTTCATAGTATAATACTAATATGCAATTTTGTCTATTCCCAATCACAAGGTGAAATACGGAGGGAGGGATTTTTGTGTCAGAAATCAGAATTAAGGACAATGAGTCTTTAGATAGTGCGCTTCGCAGATTTAAGCGTCAGTGTGCAAAGGCCGGTGTTTTGTCAGAACTCAGAAAGAGAGAACACTATGAGAAGCCCAGCGTAAAACGTAAGAAGAAGTCAGAAGCCGCAAGAAAAAGATCTTATAAATAAGGTGTTGCTATGAGTTTAAAAGAAACCCTTGCACAGGATTTAAAAGTTGCTATGAAAGATAAAGACACCGTCCGCAAAAACACTGTACAGAGCATCCGTGCCGCGGTGTTACAGGTGGAAAAAGACAGCCGTATTGTTTTGGACGATGACGGCGTTATCGGTGTTATTGCAAAGGAATTAAAGAAACGCAAAGACGTTTTGCCCGATTATGAAAAAAGCGGTCGTGACGATTTGATTGCAGAACTTAAAAAAGAAATTGAAGTTCTAACGGGGTATCTTCCTTCCCAATTATCTCAGGAGGAATTAGACGGGATTGTTAAAGACGCAATCGACCGACTCGGCGCAACAAGTATGAAAGACATGGGCAAGATAATGGCTGATGTAATGCCTAAAATCACAGGCAGAGCAGACGGCGGCGCTGTCAACCAGACCGTCAGAAAGTTATTAGGTCTTTAATCTTTATAGGAAGAACATTTGGCTGTCGTTTACGACAGCCTTTTTTTATGTTTAGATAATATTTTCCAATTATAACAATCTTGCAAAAATTTTTACAAAATTTGTCATTTTTGGTATTGACAAATTTTGTCAATTTGTTATAATAGTTGTAGTAACTTGTCAGGAGGAATATATCATGAAAGCAACCGGAATTATAAGAAGAATTGACGATTTGGGACGTTTGGTTTTCCCCATAGAAATCCGCAGAGTTCTCGATATTAACGAGGACGACAGAATAGAAATTTATGTGGTGGACAACAAAATCGTCTGCAAAAAATACATAAACGACGGCAGAGTAATCAACACCAGTGTAATAAGACCCGTAGATGCCCTCGGCAGAACGGTTATACCTATGGAGGTGCGCAAACTCCTTAACTTGCCCGTTAAAGCAAAGATGCAGATTTTTATAGACGGCAACGCCATTGTACTCAAACAGTTTGAAGACAAATGCGTATTCTGTGGCAGTGAGGAAAATCTTGTATCATTTAAGGACAAAAAACTTTGCCCCGATTGTATCGAGATGATAAAACAAATATAAAAAAACCGGAGGAAAAACCTCCGGTTTTTTTGTGTCTGAAACACAGATTATATATTAAGATATGTCTTGGCGTTTTTATAGCAGATGCCCTCTACGATTTCTTTTAATGATGCCTCGTCGTCGGGATATTCGCCATTTTCTACCCAGTTACCTATAAGGTTACAGAGAATTCTCCTGAAATACTCGTGACGTGGGTAAGAGAGGAAACTGCGGGAGTCTGTAAGCATACCCACAAACTTTGAAAGCAGTCCCAGACTTGCCAGATTGCGCATCTGCTCCTCCATACCGTCTTTATGGTCTACAAACCACCATGCTGTACCGAACTGTATCTTTGACGGTGCCTCGCTGCTCTGGAAGTTACCCAGCATTGTGCCGATTACAAAATTATGTACGGGGTTAAGTGTATAGAGTATCGTCTTGGGCAGTTTGCCCTCGCTGTCAAGCGCGTCTAAAAACATAGCAAGTTTTGCGGCTATCTTTTCGTCTGCGATTGAATCAAAGCCTGTATCGGGGCCGAGTTTTTCAAACATACGGCTGTTATTGTTACGCTGTGCACCTATATGCAGCTGCATTGTCCAGCCAAGGTCGTAGAACTTTCTGCCAAGCGCCAACATAATCTTTGTCTTATAGCAGTCGCCCTCGGCTTCGCTTATTGCCTCACCTGACATCGCACGGGCAAATATTGCATCAACCTCTTCGTCCGTTGCCTTTTCAAAGGGCACATACACAAACGCGTGGTCGGATATCTTTCCGCCGTTGGCAGCAAAGAAATCTGCCCTCTTTATAAGTGCGGCAATAACGTCGTCAACAGTTTTAATCTCCATATTGCACACATTGGCAAGTTTTGTAATATATGCGGCAAAGTCGGGAGCGGTAATGTTTACTGCTTTATCGGGGCGGTATGTGGGCAGCACCCTTGTTTTAAACGATGTATCCTTTGCAAGAAGCATGTGGTATTCAAGTGAATCCGCAGGGTCGTCTGTGGTACATACAACCTCAACATTTGATGAGGATATAAGTGTCCTTGCAGACATATTTTTAAGTTTTTTAGATGTTTTCTCCCAGATTTCGTCGGCAGTCTTTGGCGAAAGGGGAGTGGTTATACCGAAAAATCTCTGCAATTCAAGGTGTGTCCAGTGATAAAGGGGATTACCTATGCAAAGAGGCATTACCTTTGCCCATGCATCAAACTTCTCCCTGTCAGAGGCGGTGCCTGTCATATACTTTTCGTCAATACCGGCGCTGCGCATCGCTCTCCATTTATAATGGTCGCCTCCCAGCCACACCTGGGCGATATTGTCGTACTTTTTATCCTCGTAAATCTCCTGAGGACTCAAATGACAGTGATAGTCGATAATCGGCATTTTGGCGGCGTAAGTATGAAACAGTTTCCGCGCCGTCTTTGTAGAAAGGAGAAAATCCTTATCCATAAATTTCATAATATCCACTCTTTTCTCTATTTATTTATTCTATTATAAATTTTAAGCATACACGATATAACGTATGCAAAAATCACAGTTGACACAAGGTCGGGGATGAGTCTTGGTATATACACCATCCAGAAGGGCAGTTTTGCAAGACCGCTGTAATAGTACCTTAAAACAAAAGTGTTGAGAGTTGTCACCAGCAAATCGGATGTAAGCACTGTAACTGTAAGCGGCAGGAAATCGTCTTTGTAATTATCGGGATTACGGCGTTTGATAACCGTGTCAACACCCAGAAACAGCAGCCCGAGGAAAGCCGCACCATACATACCGTAGGTTGCCATGGGGAGGTTTTCTTTAAGCCGTTGCAGAGTATCGAACCACGCACCCGTACCCGTTACAGACAGTACGATGTGATTATACGCCCCCAGCAACGCCAGTAACACGCAAAGCACCACAAAGCCAACACGTATTTTTGATGTGGGTACGTTCTTAATATGCCTCCATACAAAGCCGGTAGTGGCTCCGCCCAGTATCATAACAACCAGCATAGGCCACAGATACGCGCCCTCGGACTTTATCACCTGAGCAAGGAAGTCCACAAGCCCCGATGCGATTCCGCCCATCATAGGCCCGAACAGGATAGCGGGCATCTTGGTAAATACCTCGGACAGGCCTATCCTCATTCCGTTTACACCGCCCATGGGTATCATAACGGAAAACATCCTGACCGCCAGTGCCAGTGCAACGAACAACGCCGTCTGCACCACTCGTTTTGTAGATGTGTTTTTCATAAAAAACTCCTCCCGATAACAGAGAAGTCAACCTCTTTTGCTTACCGGACACGGGTCTGCCCGTTCCACATAGTCAGAATACTGATTTAAGCAACAGCGGATGAAGCATTGCACCGCAAGGGTGTTAGACTCCGTATGTCTATCCCTTTTCGTTCAAAGACTCTACTCCCATTCTTTGACACTTTACGCGCAATGTCTGCTCTGTTTTGTTATTTTATTACATTATACTCCCCTTAAAACCCTTTGTCAACAACCTTACAAGGGTTGACAAGCGGATTAAAAAATTATATAATTATTCTGTATATGTATGCATAAATGCCGAAAGGATGATTATAAAATGGAAAAATTAGGTCTTAACGAAATCAGAGAGAAGTTTTTATCCTTTTACGAGAGCAAGGGGCATCTTCGGTTAAAGAGTTTCCCCCTTATACCGCGAGATGATAAATCACTGCTCCTTATAAATGCCGGTATGGCTCCCTTGAAGCCCTACTTTACCGGCAAGGAAACTCCACCTGCCAAAAGAGTAACCACCTGTCAGAAGTGTATCCGCACTCCCGATATTGAAAGAGTGGGCAAAACTGCACGTCACGGTACTTATTTTGAGATGCTGGGCAATTTCTCTTTCGGCGATTATTTTAAAAACGAAGCAACTGCCTGGGCTTGGGAGTTTATCACTCAGGTTTTAAAACTGCCCGTAGACAGACTGTGGGTTACTATTTACGAAGACGATGACGAAGCATTTGATATATGGACAAAGAAAGTCGGCGTCTCTCCCGAGCGTATAGTTCGTATGGGCAAAGAGGACAACTTCTGGGAAATCGGTACAGGCCCCTGCGGTCCGTGTTCTGAGATTCACTTTGACAGAGGCCCCGAAGCCGGTTGCGG
>SVKG01000062.1 GCA_015068565.1 Oscillospiraceae bacterium
GGGTTAAAAGAAACTCCAGAAACAAATAAGATGCTTGAGAAAAAGAAAAAAGAATTGGGGCTACAATAATGTAACCCCAAATGTAACCCGAAAAACAGAAAATAACCTCAAAAATAACCTTAAAATGCTTTGTTTTGGTTTTTCGTACTTTTTCAAACCATAACAAAATAAAAACCTTGAAACCGTGATAGTTCCAAGGTTTTTTGATGAATTTAACGTTTTGAGAACTGTGGCGCTCTTCTTGCAGCCTTGAGTCCGTATTTCTTTCTTTCTTTCATTCTGGGGTCACGTGTGAGATAACCTTCTGCTTTGAGAGATGCTCTGAACGCATCGTCAACACCCAAAAGCGCACGTGACAAGCCGTGTCTGATAGCACCAGCCTGACCGGTAAAGCCTCCGCCGGTTACTTTACAGATAACATCGAATTTACCAAGTGTATCGGTAGCAACCAAAGGCTGTCTAACTATAACTTTCAATGTTTCAAGACCAAAATATTCGTCAATGCTTCTGTCATTGACTGTAATAACACCGGTGCCGGGTACAAGTCTTACCCTGGCAACAGATTTCTTTCTTCTGCCGGTTCCGTATAATTCGTTTGCCATTGTCTATGCTCCTCCTTATTTAATAGTGCCTGTGTAAATTTCAGGCTTCTGTGCAGCGTGGTCGTGATTGTCACCCTTATAAACTCTGAGTCTTGTGAGTGATTTTGCGCCCACTGTGTTCTTGGGAAGCATACCCTTAACAGCAATCATCATTGCTTTTTCGGGTTTCTCTGCCATAAGTTTTCTGTAACTTGTTTCTTTAAGGCCGCCAATGTAGCCGGTGTGATATCTGTAATACTTCTGGTCAAGTTTATTTCCTGTGAGGATAGCCTTGTCAGCGTTTAAGATAATCACGAAATCGCCGCAGTCAACATGGGGTGTGAAAGTAGGTTTATTCTTACCGCGGAGAATAGAAGCCGCTGTGCTTGCAACTCTACCGAGGGGTTTGTCCGTAGCATCGATGATATACCATTTTCTTTCAACTTCGGCGGGTTTAATCATAAATGTACTCATTTTGTATTTACCTCCGTTTATTTTTTCTCGTTTCGACTCTTGCTATTTTAATATAACTTAAAATATTTGTCAACACTTTTTTTGATTTTTTTAATTTCATCCTTTTCAAACTCTCGTTTTCTCGCGTTTTCTCTTTTTTTCTCGTTTATACTCGTTTCCTATTTTTAAATTTTTTGTTAACTTTTCCGCTTTGACTCCATTTAAATATTGATTTTCACTCCCTTTTTTTGTATAATCATAGGTGATTTACAGTAAAGGAGTTTTAGTTATGGGCAAGTCTTCAAAAACTTTCAGCGTTGTTCTCAGACTTTGGGGTGTACAGATTTTATTGATTATAATTTCAATTATGTTTATGGGCTCTTTCGGCGGTATGCTCGAAAGAAGCATCGGCAGAAAAGTATACAGTGTTGTTACGGCGTTTATATATCTCGGTACATATTATTCAAGGGTGTGGAATGCCGGTAGGAAAGATGTAAAAAATATGGTGATATACAACAACCACCACGAAAACCAAATCAGGATAAAGCAAACCAAAAGCATCATCATAGGTTTACTTGCAGCAATCCCCAACATCGCAGCACTGGCAGTTTATATATGGGCATCTGCCACAGGCAGCAGCATAGCAGGAGTAGCAAACTCAATATTCAGATTTTTGCAGAGTGCTTTTGTGGGATTGTTTGGGGTTGACACACCATATACATCAAATCTTCCGATGTATATTATCGTAACAGTTTTACCCATAATCACAAGCATCCCCGCATATTTTGCCGGTACAAAGGATTTTTCCGTTACAGAAAGATATCTGCCCATGCTGATATATAAAAAAGAGGACGGAAACAAGAATAAATAATACCGATTAAAAATATCCTTATTATAGCAATATAATAAGGAGTTTTTTTATGATATTGGTTTTTAAAAAATCTAACCTTTATATTCTGGCGATATCTGTATTTTTATCGGCGATGACTGTAAACATGGTACACAAAGCCGATATTCTGCCGGCAAGTGCCGTTCCGGTGTCTTCAAAGGTTATAGTAATTGATGCCGGTCACGGTGCATCAGACGGCGGTGCAGTAGGAATCAGTGGTGTGAGCGAAAAGGAACTTAACCTCAAAATTGCACTGCGGTTACAGAAAATTCTGGAACAGACAGGTGCAACCGTAGTCTTAACCCGTGCTGACGACAACCCCATCGCAGGTAGCAAACGTGAGGATATGAGATTAAGAAAATCCTTCAAGGAAACCTCCGATGCCGACATATTTGTCAGTATACACATGAACAAATTTCCCGAACAAAAATACAGCGGTGCACAGGTCTTTTATTCCAATGACGAAAAAAGCAAACTCCTGGGCGAGAGCATACAGGCTGAAATGAAACGGCTGTTAAATCCCGACAACAACCGCAGCGCCAAGGTTGCCGAAAAATCTATATTTTTACTTAAAAGCAGTCAGGTGCCGTCGGTTATAGTAGAATGCGGTTTTCTGTCAAACCCCGGCGAGGAGCAATTACTCCGTCAGGATGATTATCAGGACAAAATTGCCTGGTCGGTTTATTCGGGCATTATAAAGTACTTTGACACTCAAAGCACTGACCGGTGATAATCCGATTGGGTTGCTCTTTAAAAGTTAGCGGACTTAAAAAATCCCCCGTATCAATACGGGGGATTTTTTGTGATTGTGAGCAAATCTTTTTGTTCTTTTATACTCAGTTCTTGGGTGCAAATGTTTTGCACTCTGTTTCACAACTTGTGCAGGCAGACTCGTTTGCTACAACGATTTCACCCGCAACGCAACAATCATCTGCTGTGTGATACTTACATTTTTCTGCTACGCATTTGATACCTTTGATTTTGTTCTCCATTTATAATCACTCCTTTACAAGAGTTATTATGGACAACATCAAAAAATTTATGCACAACGAATTATGCAAGTAATTCTTCCGAATTTTCAATTTTTTTAATGTCTTTTTTTGTCAGAAGTTTCGGAGCGCAATTATCTGTTACGCATTTTTTATCAACTATGCATTTTACCACGTTTTCCTGAGACGGCATGGTAAACATTACCTCGCCCATGGCATTTTCCATAATAGACCGCAATCCTCTTGCGCCTGTGTTTCTCTCCAAAGCAAGGTCTGCTACGGATTCTAAGGCATCAGGAGTAAATTCCAGTTCTACCCCCTCATAGGCAAACATCTTGGCATACTGCTTAACAAGAGCATTTTTCGGCTCGGTGAGGATTTTTACAAGTGCTTCCCTGTCGAGCGATGTGAGTGAAACCAACACGGAAAGTCTGCCGATAAACTCAGGGATAAGTCCGAATTTAATCAAATCCTGTGGTTGGAGATTTTCGAACCTGTCAATACCGGTATTTTCCTTTTTGGATTTTACATCTGCACCGAATCCCATACCTTTTTTGCCGATACGGTTTTCGATAATCTTTTCAAGTCCGTCAAAGGCTCCGCCGCATATAAACAGTATATTGGTGGTGTCTATCTGTATAAACTCCTGCTGGGGATGTTTACGTCCGCCCTGCGGAGGCACAGATGCCACGGTACCTTCCAATATTTTTAAAAGTGCCTGTTGAACACCCTCGCCGCTTACATCCCTTGTAATTGACGGATTTTCGGATTTACGGGTGATTTTGTCAATTTCATCAATATAAATAATGCCTTTTTCGGCACGTTCTATATCATAATCTGCTGCCTGAATGAGTTTGAGGAGGATATTTTCCACATCCTCACCCACATAACCCGCCTCGGTAAGGGATGTGGCATCGGCAATCGCAAAGGGCACATCCAAAATCCTGGCAAGAGTCTGGGCAAGAAGCGTCTTACCGCAACCGGTAGGTCCCAAAAGAAGCACGTTGCTCTTTTGTATCTCAACCTCGTCTTCGTCAACAGGCATACTGATTCGTTTGTAGTGATTATAAACAGCAACCGCCAGGCTCTTTTTAGCCTTATCCTGACCTATTACATAACGGTCAAGAATCTCTTTTATTTCAACCGGTTTGGGAAGTTCGTCAAACTCAACAGGTTGAGCCTCGGGGCGGAGTTGGTTTGCTATAATATCGTTACAAAGCGCTATACATTCGTTACATATATTGACGTTTGGCCCTGCTACAAGGCTATCCACCTGATCTGCCGACCTTCCGCAAAAGGAACATTCATCGGTGTGCTTTTTTTCGTTACTCATCAATACACCTCTATTCTTTAAATAAACACACGGGAGTGATTTCCCGTGTGTTTTAAGACTTTATATTCTTTTTTCAAGAACTTTATCAATGATTCCGTACTCCAACGCCTGTTGGGCTGACATAAAGTTATCGCGTTCGGTGTCTGCCTGTATCTTTTCGATAGGCTGACCTGTACGTTCGCTTAAAATTTTATTGAGTTTCTCTCTGGTGGCTACAATATGGTCGGCATGGATTTTAATATCGGTTGCCTGACCCTGCAAACCGCCGAGAAGAGGCTGATGTATCATAATTTCGCTATTGGGCAGGGCTATTCTCTTACCCTTGGTACCGGCGCAAAGCAGAAACGAACCCATACTTGCCGCAAGACCTATACATATTGTTGATACATCGCATTTGATGTACTGCATGGTATCGTATATAGCCATACCGGAGGTTATAGAACCGCCGGGGCTGTTGATGTAGAAATTGATGTCTTTATCAGGATCCTCCGCTTCGAGGAAAAGCATCTGTGCTACAACAAGACTTGCTGTAACATCATTTACTTCGTCACTCAAAAAGATGATTCTGTCCTTTAAAAGACGTGAATAAATGTCATAAGAACGTTCGCCTCTCGTGGTCTGTTCAACGACCATTGGCACTAAACTCATTATTATTCCTCCTTGCCGTCTGTCGCTTTCTTGGTTGTGGTTTTCTTAGTAGCAGGTTTCTTTGCAGGGGCTTTTTCCTCTGTTTCTTTCTTAGCAGTTGTCTTTTTAGCGGTTGTCTTCTTTGCCGCTGTTTCTTTCGTTGCAGTTGTCTTTTTGGCAGTTGTCTTCTTTGCAGGGGCTTTTTCTGCCTCCTCTTTATCAGCGGTCTTCTTTGTTGTTGTTTTCTTTGCTGCGGGTTTCTTTGCCTTGGCAGCATCTGCAATAAGTTCTACTGCTTTTCTTGAACAGATGTCTTTCTTCATGCTCTCTGTTTCGCCTTCGCCTAACAAAGATTTTATCTTATCTGCTTCCATATTATACATTGTTGCCATTTTTTCTATTTCTGAATCAACATCTGCATCGGTTGCTTCAATTTTTTCAGCAACAGCGATTGCTTCAAGCACGAGATTGCACTTAACCTGTGAATATGCCTGTGCTCTGAACTGCTCTTTGAAAGCATCGGGTGTCATACCTGTAAGTTGCATATACTTTTCAAGATTGAGTCCCTGTGCTGACAGACGATAATCAAAATCTCTTGCGATATTCTCTATCTGCTGATCAACCATACATTCGGGAATTTCAACCTCACATTTTTCTGCAACGGCTTCAATAACTGCGTTCTGGAATTCAGCATTTGTTCTGTCTTCGTTTACTTTGCTGAGTTTTTCCTTAACTGATGCTCTGTATTCTTCAAGAGTGTCAAACTCACTTACGTCCTTGGCAAAATCATCATCAAGGGCAGGGAGTTCTTTAACTTTGATTTCTTTAACAGTTACTTTGAACACCGCGGGTTTACCTTTGAGTTCTTCGGCATGATATTCCTCGGGGAATGTTACGTTAACATCGGTTTCTTTGCCAAGTTCTGCACCTACAAGCGCTTCCTCAAAACCGGGGATAAACTGTCCGCCGCCAATCTCCAACGGATAATCTGTACCCTTGCCGCCTTCAAATGCAACGCCGTCTACAAAACCTTCAAAATCAATTGTTGTAAGGTCGCCTTCTTTAACAGGTCTGTCTTCAACAGTGATGATTCTTGAATTCTTCTCGCGGATGGCTTCGAGTTCTCTGTCAACATCAGCATCAGTGGTTTCGTAAACTGTCTTCTCCACTGAAACACCTTTATATTCGCCAAGTTTCACCTCAGGCTTAACTGTTACAACAGCAGTAATAACAAGGTCCTCGCCTTTGCCGATTGATTCGATATCAATTTCAGGTCTGTCAACAGGCTCAATACCTGCTTCCTTAACTGCTGCCTCGTAAGCATCAGGGCATACTTCGTTAACTGCTTCTTCATAAAAAACTGCTTCACCATAGTATTTTTCAATAATGGCTTTGGGCGCTTTACCTTTTCTGAATCCGGGAATGTTGATATTTTTAACAAGTTTTTTGTAAGCCTTGTTAATTCCCTCATTAAAGGTGGCATTATCAATACTGATAGTGAGTTTTACAGTATTTGTTGCTGTGGTTTCTTTTTTTACGAGTTTCATGTCTTTTGCTCCTTATTTAAATTTTTCTTTTTTAATCTCATTTTCTTTCAGCATAATATTATATCAAAAAAAAATAGAAATTTCTACCCTTTTTTCATATTTTTTAAAAAGTTATTTTCTTTGGTGTGAAATTAAGAAAATCTGCCGAGGTGAGCAGGTATTGGACACCGTCTGTTTCTCCCTCTATTGCTT
>SVKG01000063.1 GCA_015068565.1 Oscillospiraceae bacterium
GCCTTGAAAGCCTCGTACTCACTATCGAACATCTGTACCCAACTGTGAGCCATTGTGCCCAGGGCAGGTATAGAATAAATCTTATCCGCAATAGTACATGCTGTGCCCACACAACCGCCGATATATGCGGCTCTTGCGCCGTTGATTGCACCATGAACACCCTGCGCCCGACGTGAGCCGAACTCCATTACGGGTTTACCCGCGGCAGAACGTACAATTCTGTTGGCTTTGGTGGCAATAAGGCTCTGGTGATTTATTATAAGAAGAATCATCGTCTCAATAAGTTGTGCCTGAATGGCAGGACCTACAACCTTGACGATAGGCTCGTTGGGGAAAATCGGAACGCCTTCCTCTACCGCCCACACATCACAGGTGAACTCAAAATTTTTGAGATAATCAAGAAACTCCTCGCAAAAAATCCCTTTTTCACGGAAATACTCTATGTCTTTTTCGTCGAATTTAAGATTCTTTATATAAT
The DNA here is from genome assembly GCA_015068565.1 of Oscillospiraceae bacterium. Classification (GTDB taxonomy): domain Bacteria; phylum Bacillota; class Clostridia; order UMGS1810; family UMGS1810; genus SIG455. The sequence continues at coordinate 479 of SVKG01000063.1, forward strand.
CTATAAGTTGTTCCAGACCGCTCATTATGGCGAATCCGCCGCCGTCGGGGACTTTCCTGAAAAACATATCGTAGCAAACGGTTTTTTCCTTATATCCGTGCCGGAAATACCCGTTTGCCATGGTCATTTCATAAAAGTCCATAAGCATAGTAAGATTATCTGCGCTGTTCATATTGTTTGGCTCACTCCTCCATGGCGTCTTTAAGCCAGAACTCGGCTATATCCATAGCGTTATACATACCCTCGCGCTCAGCAGTTTTTAAAACTCTCATACCCTGCATAAGGGCTATCTGTATATTGCCCGATATTGCGGCGCTCTCTATTTTGTCAACACCCTGTACGGTAAACTGAACATAGTAAGGGTCAGCAATATTGCCGTAAATCATTGTGTTGCCGCGGCACACCAACGGGTGTCCCTGATATGTGAGATAGTTATATTTTTCAGCCATTTGTTATACACTCCCTTTTTATATTGTGTTTATTCTACCACAAAACGGCGGATATGTAAACATATTTTTATAAAACAAAAACCGCAGTTTTGTTAACTGCGGCTTTCGGTTTTATTATTTCATATCGTCAAGAGTTTTTATAATGCCGTTTCCGATTGCTTTGGCAACATCTTTCTGCCACGTTTTGCTAAGCAATCTCTCCTGGTCAGCAGAGTTGGTGATAAATCCAAGTTCTACCAAAACGGCAGGCATCTCCGTCCATTTAAGAACAGCAAGTCCTGGACGTTCTTTAAGGCCCCTGTCAACCGTGTCAACAGAGTCAACAATCTCATCGAGCACATTATCTGCAAACTCCTTGGAGTGCATATTATACTTTTCGTCACTCTCTTTATCAAAATAGAGAACCTCTACACCCTCCGCAGTAGAATTGCCGTCTACGGAATTACAGTGTATGCTGATAAAAAGAACTGCATCTTTTTTGTTGGCTTTGTCGGCAATGTCTTTAAGTTCTACAAACTCGTCTTTGCTGCGCACCATCACCGCGTCAACGCCCTCGTCTTTAAGATACTCATACACCCTCTTGGCAACAGCAAGATTGATGTCTTTCTCCTTTATAAGGGGATCTTCCTGCTCAACATCGTCCTCGTCGTAAATGATGTTACCTTCATCATCCCTGCCAAGGGCACCGGGGTCCTTGCCTCCATGACCGGCATCTATAACGACAGTCATATCGGGATTAAGCACAAAAGGTTCTTCCTCTTCTTCATCGATATCTTCGTCGTCTTTGTCGTCTTCGTCTTTTTCGCTTTCATCAGCACTGATGTCCTCATCTTCTTCGGACTCCACCTTTGTTTTGGAAGTGCCTATGATAATGCTTATCTCATCATTGTCAATTTTCTTTATCTTATAAGGCTGCTCACCTTTGCACTCCACAACAAACCTGTAATAGCCTTTATTGGCGGCGTGTCGGAACTGCTTTACATAAGGTGAGTCAATATCATATCGCTCATCGGCACCATCATACTCCGCCTCTTTAAAATCAATTACTATGCGGTACGGCTCTTTTAACGTGAAGGTATCAGGCTCCATATACTCGGAAAGCGTTATGTAAATAGTATCGTTATTCTTTTTCTCCTCGTACTCGATATCTTCGATTTCTACGGATTTCTCTTTTTCCTCTTCTTCAATAATAACCCTGCGCTTGTCGCCGTCCCAGTCAACTTTGTAATTGAAGGTTTCGCTTACAAACCTTACGGGGACCATGGTACGGTCAGAGATGATAACCGCAGGTACATCAAGAGTTTTTGTCTCGCCGTTTACCACTGCCTTTTTATCGTCAATGGTAAGGAGTACAGAAAGGTCGTCTTTTTCGATAGTTACCTGCCTCTTTTCGCCGTCCCATTCCACGTCGGCACCAAGCCCCTCTTCGGAAATAACCCGCACGGGAACAAGTGTTCTGCCATTTTCTATAACAGGAGCAACGTCGCACTCCACTTTATTGCCAAAAAGATAAATCTCTATATCACTGTCGGCATACGCTGTCACACAAAACAACATACTGAGCATAAGTAGCATTATAATTATGTGCTTTTTCATACTTCACCTCCGCAAAAGTGATAATATCACGATATGATTATAACACAAACACCGACAAATTTCTGCAAGAGCGCCGTTTTGTAATGTAATTTTAACCTGAGAGAAACAGACGGAAAATTGTTGATTTTTCTCTCAGTTATGGTAAAATAGAAGTAGAATTTAACAAGGAGTTTTAATATGAGAATTTTGGGGATAGACCCGGGCTTTGCTATTGTGGGTTGCGGAGTGATTGACTACACGGGCAACAGGTTCAGCGTTGTTGATTACAGTGCCGTTACCACCAAAGCGGGGGGCAAACTGGAAAACCGACTTAAATCTATCTATGACGGCGTATGCGATATGATTGACACCTACAAGCCCGAATGTATCGCTGTGGAGGAACTGTTTTTTAACACCAACGCCAAAACCGCCATCCAGGTAGGTCAGGCAAGAGGGGTAATACTTCTTGCGGCGGTCAACAAGGGGCTTGATGTTTTTGAATATACTCCCCTGCAAGTTAAACAGGCTGTGGTTGGCTACGGCAGAGCAGAAAAGATACAGGTACAGCAAATGGTTAAAAGTATCCTCAATCTTAAAGAAATCCCGAAGCCCGACGATGTGGCTGACGGGTTGGCTCTTGCGATATGTCACGCTCATTCACATAAAATCGGCTCGTTAAAGGAGAAGTTCAATGTTTAAGTATATAACCGGAAAAGTTGCCGAAAAAGGCTCCAATTACATTGTTATTGATGTGGGCGGCGTAGGGTTTATGGTATATACCTCATTCAGCACTTTGCAGGATACTTCTGTTCTGCTCGGAGCAGACGCCACCATGTATACATATATGTATATCAAAGAGGGCATTATGGACCTGTACGGATTCTCCACAAAAGAGGAACTCAGGCTATTTGAACTGCTCATTACCGTATCAGGCGTGGGGGCAAAGGGAGCAGTGGCAATTTTGTCCGTTGCATCACCCTCAAAAATTGCGCTCAGCATAATTTCGGAAGATGTGGCAACAATTAAATCCGCCAGTGGCATCGGTGCCAAAACGGCACAGAGGATTGTGCTGGAACTTAAAGACAAGATATCAAGCGAAAGCATTGTGGAAGATATTGATATTCCCCATCAGGCAGAGATTGCCGATACCGATACAGTCAAAGAGGCAACAAGTGCTCTTGTGGTGCTCGGTTACAGCCAGGCGGAGGCTCGGAAAGCCGTTGCCGCAGTTGACAAAAGCATCACCGATGTGGAGGAAATCATCAGACAGGCTCTCAAAAAATTGTTTTGATTGGAGGATATAAAATGGATCTTAACGAAAGAATCGTAACCGGTGAGGTTCTCGGCGAAGACAGCCTCAACGAATACAGCCTCCGGCCAAAAACACTTGACGAATATATCGGTCAGGACAAGGTTATAGACAATCTTAAAATCTACATTGAAGCGGCAAAAAAGCGCAAGGATGCCCTTGACCACGTTTTGCTCTACGGCCCTCCCGGGCTTGGCAAAACCACCCTTGCAAATATTGTTGCAAATGAGATGGGCGTGAATTTGCGGGTAACAAGCGGTCCTGCAATAGAAAAACCGGGTGATCTTGCGGCAATACTTACAAACCTGTCGGAGCACGATGTTTTATTTATTGACGAGATACACCGGCTCAGCCACAGTGTTGAAGAGGTGCTGTATCCTGCCATGGAGGATTTTGCCCTTGACATTATCATAGGCAAAGGCCCGAGCGCCAGGTCGATTCGTCTGGATCTGCCAAAATTCACTCTCCTTGGCGCCACCACCAAGGCAGGTAATATGACATCACCGCTGAGAGACAGGTTCGGGGTTATATCAAGGCTTGAACTCTACTCCCCCGAAGACCTTGCCACTATCGTAAAGCGCAGTGCAGGTATACTTAATATTGAAATTGATAACGAAGGTGCCGGAGAGATTGCATCACGGTCAAGGGGTACCCCACGTATCGCCAACAGACTTTTAAAGAGGGTCAGGGATTTTGCACAGGTTAAATACAGCGGAGTTATAACAAAGGAAGTGGCAGACGACGCTCTTACGCGTATTGAGGTGGACAAGATCGGTCTGGATGCAACCGACAGTAAAATGATTAAAACAATGATCCGCAATTTTGGCGGTGGCCCCGTAGGGCTCGATACACTTGCGGCTACAATAGGCGAGGATTCCACCACAATCGAGGACGTATACGAGCCGTACCTTCTGCAACTCGGCTTTATAAACAGGACTCCCAAAGGCAGGGTGGTATCGCCCCTTGCTTACGAGCACTTTGGAATACCCTGTGACAAACTGATATGATAAAAACCAACACGGCAGATATTTGAAAAAATATCTGCCTCTCTTTATGCAAAAATCCCTGCCACGGAAAACCGCAGCAGGGATAATTATTAGATGTCAAAACATCAATTTATAGATGAACCAAAGTTGGCAGCAAATTTTGCATAGTCATCGGTATCAACATCGCCATCAAAATCAATGTCGCCGAAGAATGTATAAGTGATATCGATTTCACCTAAGTTTTCTTCTCCACCATCTTCAATAGTTATGTCGTACTCACCGCTAATGGTTCTTGAAACATAAAATTCACCTTCAACGAACTCGTATTTGTCGTGTGCTACATATACTTTGTAAGTGCCCGGTTCAACTACTAACTCAAAGTTACCATAAACGTCCGTATCAGTTGCGTATGATATAAAACTGGGGGATACAAAGTTACCGCCGGATTGTTCGTCTGTAAGTTTAACCGCTGTTATAACAGCACCTGTGGGAATAGCATTTGTAAAGCGGTTAACTTCACCGGTTATATCAAAGACTTTTACAGATCCTTTGATAACAGGCGGAGCGTCTACACTTACTGTAACAACATTTTCATCAATGAGAGTCTTACCGCCACTTACAGATGTGATAGTTACATATATAACCTTTTCAGCGGCTGAATACTCACTTGTAACAGATGTTGCGAAAACGCCTTCGGCAAACGCACCCAATTCGCCATTTGTAAGAACGGTGGCAAACATTTCCGGTGTTGACATAACCAGAGCCTCAGCAGTTGCCACATCAGCCTCGCTACCCACCGGGTTGTCAATAACCAGGAAGCTTCTTACAAGTCTGATATCATCAGTTGCAACAGCAGGGTCTACTGTGAGAGTGATAAAGCCTGAGTAAGATCCTGAACCGATCGCAGCAGTGGTAACTACTACGGGCAATGTGTACGCGCCTTTGGTGGTAGCATCGTAAGAAGAAATATCAATATATGCCTTCTCTGCAGACTGTTCCTCTGTTACGATTTCAAATGTTGCACTCGCTATTGCTGATGTTGCAGAATCGAAAGTTGCAACTATTTTTCTGTTGCCAAAACCGGGGAACGGTGTTTCGTCGGGCATTTCGGGGTGGTTGACCCAGGCAGAGTCAAGTGCAATGCCTATAATTGTTGTGGGCTTAACCTTAACTTTTACAGTACCATCTACAACTGTTTTGTCTGCAACAGCAGTTACTCTAACAATCTGCTCTGTGCCCACTGATGTGCTTACATAACCTGTGGTATCAATGTTTGCAACATCAACAGTGTACACAGCATCACCCTGTGTGCCGTCTGTAAGGATGTCTTTGAACAAATCTGTCCTTGCGCTGATTGCAGCCTTAACAGCATCTGCATCAGCACCGTATTTAACTTCTACAACCTTAGTTGTATCAGATGTGATTGTGCCTGTGCTTCCGGCAGTGTCTACTGTGAGAGTGATTGTACCCTCGTACTGGGAACTGCTAAGTGCAGAAGATTTAATCACTACGGGCAATGTGTAGGCGCCTGCTGTATCGGCTTTGTATGATGTGACATCAATGTATGCTTTTTCACTTGCTGCCCCATCAGTTACGATTTCAAATGTCCCACTCGCTATTGCTGATGTTGCAGAATCGAAAGTTGCAACTATGCTTCTGCCGCCAAAACCGGGGAACGGTGTTCCGTCTGCTGCTTCGGGGTAAGATATCCATGGGGGATCAAGCGCAATGCCTGTAATTGTTGTGGGATTAACCTTAACTTTTACAGTACCATCTACAACTGTTTTGTC
>SVKG01000064.1 GCA_015068565.1 Oscillospiraceae bacterium
TACGATACCTACGATAAGGGGAAGAGCAAAGTCTCTGATTGAGGGAACACCCAGGATATACACCATAACGATTGTAAGAAGTGTTGTTATGGTTGTATTGATTGAACGTCCCATTGTCTGCCAGATGCTCTTGTTTACGATTTCACCGAAACTTTCCTTTTTAAGGAATCTGGTGTTCTCTCTGATTCTGTCGAACACAACGATTGTTGCGTTGATAGAATAACCGAGGATTGTAAGGATAGCCGCGATAAATGAGGTGTTTACGGGGAAGCGGAAGATTGCATAGATAGAAATCATAGCGAGCATATCGTGTGTAAGTGCAAGGATTGCTGAAATACCTGAAAGCACCTCAAAGCGGAATGTGATGTAGATAAGCATAAGGATTACAGCAATACAGATAGAAAGTGCTGCGTTGGACCAGAGTTCTTTACCTACGTTTGCAGATACGTTATCAACAGAGAGGATTGTTGAATCTTTAAACTGAGCGGTGAGCGCTTCTGTTACTTTGGCGCGGAGTTCAGTGTCGATTGAAGTTGTTTTTATAACTGCACTGTTTTCGTCAGTTCTCTGTACAGATGATACTGTTACGCCCTCAACATCGTCAACTGCTTTTCTGATAGCGGGTTCGTCATATTCAGTTCCGAGGTCAACATAAATTGCTGTACCGCCGGTGAAGTCTATATCTGTATTGAGTCCGCCGTTTATACCGAAGCATATACCGCCGATTATGAAAACTATAAGCGAAATGGCGAAGAAAATGTTTCTTTTATTTATAATATTAAACATTCTGTTTGCCCCCTTTCACAGCGCTGTAAAGTCTGGGATTTTTGATATTGAAACCAATCATCTGACGGAGCAGGAATTTGGTTACAAAAATTGCAGTGAACATACTTACGAGTGTACCGATAAAGAGTGTAACTGCAAAACCTTTGATTGTACCTGTACCGAAGAAATAAAGTACAGCAGCGGCAATCATGGTTGTGATGTTTGAGTCAACGATTGCAGAGAACGCTCTCTTAAAACCTGCATCAACAGATGCGCGAAGAGTTTTGCCGAGGCCGAGTTCTTCTTTGATTCTTTCAAAGATAATAACATTGGCATCTACCGCTGTACCGATTGTAAGGATAATACCTGCGATACCGGGGAGAGTAAGGTTTACTCTGAAAACAGAAAGGATAATTGCCACGATTGAAACATATCCAACGAGGGCAATAGCGGAAATGAAACCGCACATTCTGTACATAATAATCATAAAGAGAATTACGAGGAGCAAACCGATAGCACCGGCGAGTAAACTGTTTTCGAGTGCTTTTTCGCCCAACTGGGGTCCTACACTGCGAAGTTCGATGTCTTTAAGCGCAAAGGGAAGTTGACCGGACTGAATCTGTCCTGCGAGAGTTTTTGCTTCTTCATTGGTGAAGTCGCCTGTGATTACACAATTTTCGCTGTCAATCTTTTCAGATACTCTGGGAGCAGAGATTGCTGCTTCGTCAAGATAGATAGCGATATAGTTTTCGCCGTCTGCATAGGCAGAAATCTTTTCGGTTGCATCGGCAAACTTTTTACGGCCTTCGCTTGTGAGTTCGAGTTGAACAACATAGCCTTTGTTACCTGATGCATCGAGTGCTTCATAAGCGGCCTTGGCGCTCTTAACGTCTGTGCCGCCTTCTAAAACGATATTGTTGTCTTTATCACGGAAAGTGAGTTTAGCAGTAGCGCCGAGCAGTGCAACTGCTTCTTCGGGGTTGGTGATTGAGGGAATCTCAACGCGCACACGTTTGTCGCCCTGCTGAGATACAGTAGCCTCATAATAACCCTGAGTATCAAGACGGTTTCTGAGTACTGCTTTAACAGCAGTCATATCGTCCTCTGATACGTTCTCGGCAGTGTCTGCCTCGAATACTATAACAGAACCACCTGCCAGGTCAAGACCTCTTTTGATACCGTTTTCGGGATCAAGTGCTTTGGGAATCTGGAAATTCCCGATTGTGAGTCCGCAGGCAGCCACATAAGCCAAAATAGCAATAACTAAAACCGCAAGCGTAAACTTTGCAATGCTTTTTGATTTCATTATGAATCCTCCTTAAAATTTGTTTTTTATGAAATACATACCCGACAATATCAAATTATCAGATAAAAGCAGTTCTTATCCGTTACAAACGGAATTACGTTGGTGTTGAGAGATATACCGGCTCTATACTGTCTGCCGGTACTGCCCAGATGCTCTCCCGTCTGTACAAGGCAGTCTTTGTCATAAACTCCGCCGCCCTCGGGGAGTTGAGCAACAATCCGTGTTTGTTTAAAAGGAACTTTACCTATTCCGGGATTTACACCCTCTACCTTTAACGGGCGGTGCAAGGGACGAAACCAGTAAATGTCCCCACTATCTGCCGATGATGACACATCAAGGCAGACACCCTGTCCAAGTATAAACAGTGCGCACAGAAAATAAACAATAATTCTTCTGCCCTTTGTCACGGTCATCAGTTCCTTAAAACGAAATTACATACTTTGTCATTATACAATTTTTTGTGTAAAAAGTCAATATCAATAAGCAAGGTTATTCAAAAGGCGACAGTCTTTAAAAAAAGGTTGATAATTTGCTTGAAATATGGTATAATAACTTTGCCAAACTAAATTTAATAAACAGAACAACTGATATTCTTGTTGAATGGGATAATTCTGTCTTTATTCAACAACACTATTCTTGAATTTGTTAAAAATGCAGACTTCTTCGAATAGTGTTGTGGATTATTCCTATATTCTGTTTATTTGGTTTGGCGACTGTTGAGGTTTGCGTTTTTTATGCGCTTACTTCGGTGGGCGCATTTTTTATGCGCAAAAAACATATTTACAGGGTGATTTAATGCACGACAAAGCCAAAACCTGTTGTTTCTTCGGGCACAGAAAAATCCCGGACAAAGACAAAATAAAAGCCGTACTCTGCGATGTTGTGGAAAATCTTATTTTAAACAGGGGAATTACAACCTTTCTGTTTGGGAGTAACAGCGAATTTGACGACCTGTGCCACGAGGTTGTTACAAAACTTAAAGAAAAATATCAGCATATACAAAGAATTTATGTACGGGCAGAATTTCCTTATATAGACGAGGATTTCAAAAATTACCTTCTCGGCAGTTATGAAGATACCTACCATCCGGAAAGTGTGATAAACGCGGGTAGAGCGGCGTATCCGAAAAGAAACCGGATAATGATTGACAGCAGTAGTTTTTGTGTAGTATATTATGACGAAAACTACACTCCCCAAAAAAGAAAAGTCAGCAAAAACGATTTGACAGACTACCAGCCCAAAAGCGGCACAAAAATAGCGTATGAATACGCCACCAAAAAAGGGGCAGAAATCATAAACACATCACAAAAAATTAAAAAAGCGGTTATCATTTGACATACAAATGGCAACCGCTTTTATTACTTGCTTACCGCCTTGACAAGTACGCAAGGCTCATTTTTATCATTATAGATTTCAAAGAGGATTCCGTCGTCTGCAACCACGGAATGTACCGATATTGCCTGATCTTTTAAAATCTCTTTACGGTACTTGACGCAGAGTTCCGAAATATCAAATTCCTCCGGCAGGTAGTCAAGCGCTATCTCTACCGCCTTAACATTATTAAGATGCCTGTTAGTATCCAGATCCCGCCTCTCTATCTGGCGGGCGCCCATAGGCACAGCATCGGCACAGGGCTTTAAATTAACATAAGGCAAACCGTTATCGGCTTCGCTGACTGACTCAAATGCATCGGAAACCTCCTTGGGGATACGTGTGATACGTCTTTTATCCATATCGACCACATACCATACCGCAGTTCCGATTACGGCGAGTCTGCCCTGCTGATATACCTCGTACTTTCTATGTGAGTGGAAGCCCGACATATCCATTATGCCGGTATTTACCGACACACTGCCCTTTCGGAGTTTATCATAAAACTTTAAGTGCCATCCCTCCAAAAGCCATGCGGTATTGCCCGGAATAATATCCGTACTGCCGCAAGTGTCTGAATGAAGCACCGATATATCCTGCAAAAGTTCCAGAACGGCACTTGCCTTTATATTGCTATTTTCGTCCAGATCGCCGTAGCGAAATTCGTACTCTTTCGAAAACATATTTTATCCCCTGTATTCGCCGATTTTTCTGAATTTATTATATCGCATATCGAGGAGTTCTTTCAAGGGTTTTTTACGTTTGGCATCGAGTTCTTTTTCAATAGCATCTTTCAAATCGTCACATATTTCTTCTGTCGTTTTGCCGGATTCGTCAATAACCTTTTCAATCGCGCCGAATTTAAGCAAATCCTTTGCGGTGAGTTTTAAAACTTCTGCCGCTTCGGGGGCTTTTGTGGAGTCTTTCCACAAAATTGATGCGCAACCCTCGGGTGATATAACTGAATACACGGAGTTTTCAAGCATTATAACAGTATCGCCAACGCCCATTGCAAGTGCGCCGCCGCTGCCGCCCTCGCCTACTACAACTGATATAACGGGCGTTTTGAGGGTCATCATCTCATAAAGGTTTTCGGCAATAGCCTCACCCTGACCTCTCTCCTCTGCATCAATACCGCAATATGCACCGGGACAACCGATAAAGCATATTACGGGACGATTGAACTTTTCAGCCTGTTTCATAAGACGAAGCGCCTTACGGTAACCCTCGGGAGTGGGACAGCCGAAATTACGTTTCATCCTCTCCTCAATGGTTGCGCCTCTTTCCATGGCTATGGCAGTTACCGGTCTGCCGTTAAACAATCCCACGCCGCCAATTATTGCACCGTCATCGCCAAAACGTCTGTCACCGTGCATTTCTACAAAATTATCTATCATTCTGCCAAGAAAATAACCACCCGTTGCACGGGTATTACTCCTTGCCGCCTGTACTCTGTCATAAGGTCTTATTTTTTCCATAATCTTCACCTCTTACTGTGAATCTTTAAAAGTTTGCTGATGGTGTATCTGAGTCTGTCACGTTCTTCTATAATATCAACAAACCCGTGTTCGAGCATAAATTCTGCCCTTTGGAAGCCCTCGGGGAGTTTTTTGCCCGTTGTCTGCTCAATTACACGCGCTCCCGCAAAACCTATAAGGGCTTTCGGCTCGGCAATTATAATATCGCCAAGCATAGCAAATGAAGCCGTAACTCCACCCGTGGTGGGGTCGGTGAGTACTGCTATATAGAGGTTCCCTGCATCACTGTGACGTTTTACCGCACCGCTTACCTTTGCCATCTGCATAAGAGAGTAAATACCCTCCTGCATCCTTGCTCCGCCCGATGTACAAAATCCTACTACGGGTAAACCTTTTTCTGTCGCTTTTTCAAAAAGACGGGTAATCTTTTCGCCTACTACACTGCCCATACTGCCCATCATAAAGTTGGAGTCCATTACAAATATTCCGCAAGGAGTACCCTCTATCTTACCGAAACCGCAGACTACACCCTCGTTAAGTCCGCTTGTTTCTGCGGCTTTTTCGATCTTTTCGTCATAGCCGGGGAAATTCAGAGGGTTTTTACTCCTCATGGATTTATCGGTTTCTTTAAAACTTTTTTCGTCTGCTACAAGTTCAATGCGCTCCATCGCGCCCATGCGCATATATGTACCGCAATGGGGACATATCATACTGTTTTGTACAAGTTCGTTGTACGGGATTATCTCCCCGCACTTTTTACACTCCCTATCGGATGGTGCAGCCTTTGTTTTACTGTTTAAAATTCCCATGGTCGAATCCTCTCAATTTTTATCTGCAACGGCAAAGGAGAATGACGCGCTCACACATTTTTTGCCGTTAACATAGCCCTCGCCTTTTGCAAAATAAAAAGGCTCACGTATTTTTACGATTTCGCATCTCGTTTCAAACAAATCTCCCGGTACAACGGGTTTTCTGAATTTTACATCGTCAAGCCCCGTAAAGTAAGGGAGTTTATCGTCGGGGATGGCACCGTCCAAGCATACGCACACCGACTGTCCTAAAATCTCACACAAAATTACCCCCGGTACAACGGGATTGCCGGGAAAATGACCTTTTAAAAACCATTCGTCACCCACTATCTTCTTTTTACCGTGAGCAATACCGTCTATGCACTCTGCCTCGTCTAAAAGCAACATATTGTCGCGATGGGGCAGTATGTTTTTAAGTTCCTGTTTATCCATATCTTAACCCTCACACTTTGCAAAAGCCACACAGGCATTATGACCGCCGAAGCCAAGGGAATTAGACATTGCAAGGTCAATGGGAGTGCTGTTTGCAACATTTGGTGTATAGTTAAGGTCACACTCATCATCGGGTTCTTTATAATTGATTGTGGGCGGTACGATATCGTCGCGTACTGCAAGAACTGCCGCTATACCCTCTACCGCACCGGCAGCACCCAGAAGGTGA
>SVKG01000065.1 GCA_015068565.1 Oscillospiraceae bacterium
ACATTTTGCCTACCTCAACAATCTCACCCACATACTCGTGACCGATGATCATAGGAGTCTTGATGGTCTTCTGTGACCATTCGTCCCAGTTGTATATGTGTAAATCGGTACCGCAAATGGCAGTTTTGTGGATTTTGATTTTCACATCGTTATCGCCGGTTACGGGCTCGGGAACATCTTTGAACACCAAACCTTTACCGGGTACTTCCTTAACAAGCGCTTTCATAACAAGCTTCCTTTCCTGATTGAATTTCATAATTCTTTTCCTAACATTTGATTATACTCCTATAACAAAAAAATGTCAAACATATAATTGGTAATATTCATTATATTTTACTTTACGCTCGAAGCATGAAGCATGAGTTCAAGTCTTACATCTTTATCTAAAACAAAAAAGGTGTCCAAACGGACACCTTTTTTGTTTTACAGGGGTAGTAAGACTTCCGTATTGCTTTGCAATCCGACCTGCTCGTCGACCGAAGTTTCCTTCGGTACCCTCCTCGCACCTTCTCGCTATAAAATATGCCACCGGCATATTTTACTTTACGCTCGAAGCATGAAGCATGAGTTCAAGTCTTACATCTTTATCTAAAACAAAAAAGGTGTCCAAACGGACACCTTTTTTGTTTTACAGGGGTAGTAAGACTTGAACTCACGGCACGCGGTTTTGGAGACCGCTGCTCTACCAACTGAGCTATACCCCTAAACATTACTTTAACAGTATAGCACAGTCTTTTTGGTTTGTAAAGAGAAATTTTTACTTTTTTAAAAATTACCTGCAAGGGCATATTCAAGACGTATCTTATCTGATATCATTGCGATAAATTCTGAATTTGTGGGTTTGCCTCTTTCGGAGTCTATCGTATACCCGAACATCTCATTAAGCACCGACGGGTCACCCCTGTTCCACGCAACTTCTATGGCATGGCGTATCGCCCTCTCTACCCTCTGGGGTGTTGTGTCGTACTTTTTGGCAACCGCAGGATAAAGCACCTTGGTAACTGAATGGGCAAGTTCCATATCCTCTGTCATCATAGTAATTGCCGTTCGTATATAATGATAGCCCTTGATATGTGCCGGTATGCCTATACGCTGAATAGTTTCGGTTATCCTTAATTCTGTATTATACTCCTGTCCGGGAAGTGACATACCCCTCTTTTTTGATACCGTATTCTCCCTTATAAGTTCTATAAGAACAGAATAATCCAACGGCCTCATCAAATAATACTTCGCTCCCAAATCCATAGCCTTTTGCATAAGCATATCGTTATTTACCGAAGTTACCACTATAAACGACGGCTTATTCTCCATACGGGCTTCGTTAATCTTTTTAATCACGCCAAGCCCGTCAATATTTGACATCACAATGCCCGTGATGACTACATCGGGTTTGGAATTTATAATTTTATGATATGCATCCTTACCGTTTGTGACAAAACCCAAAATCTCCACATCATCAAAAGACGACAAAAACTCACTGACCTCGGCACAAAAACTCTCATCACTGTCAGCAATCAAAATTTTTGATTTTTTCAATTCTTTCATAACAAATACATCCTCCAAAACTCTTAACAATTGTAAATATTTACCATAATTGAATTATATACCATATTTTTCCAATAATCAATAGGTTATTTTGTCGAAAAGTGGCTTTTGTAACTATTTGGTAATTTTTTACATATTATACCTTTCTTATTTGGTTATTTGTGCTTTAAGGCATGTTTGGGTACTAACTAAACTGCCTAAGGCAGAAAAATCCCCCTGCTCCGCACGGAACAAGGGGATAAGATTTATCAATTTGATTTACCAGTTCATTAACTCTTCCATATAGTAGCCTTTATAGCCATTCTCCTGTGCCCATTTGCACGCTGTGAGAACGATTTCTTTAAACTCGGGGATATACGCTGAAAAATCTTCATAGAAAAACTGCTCGTGAATCATAATATCAAGACCGCCGGCGTTTCCGGGGTTTGCCTTGATTGATTCCATTTTGGGGATTACACCCTCTAATGTAAGGGAGTTAAGCACGGAGTCAATTCTGCCGAAGAGTACATCTTCTTCCGTATCATACCAGAAATCCCTGTTTCTGAGATAGTCTACAAAGTATGCAGGATAATGATAACTTACGGAGGGTTCGCCCGTTGCTTTGCGGTTATAGAAATAACCGAACAAGCCCTTTACACCGATATTGCGAAGACCCCTTACACCATCGAGAGTACATTCGCCCCAATGCACCGTGGTTGCATTGCTGCAAAGCGTTTTCTCTCCCGCAAAACGGATAATCTCTGCATGAATCTGCTTGGCATCTTCGGAAATCTCCGTCATTGTGGTATTTCGATACGGCATCCTCGGCATTACATCCTTGGCATGGAAGGAAAGGCGCAGCCACGAGGAGTTTGCCTCCCACTCCTCTTTGAACTTATCGGTCATCATAGAAAGGTTGAAGTAACCTCTGTCCGTGGAGAAGTTTGCATACTCCTTACATTCGTAATGGATGTTGAGTTGTACATTGGCACCGTATTTGTCATGTGCCTCTTTATATACTGCAAGATAGGGGTTATCAAAAATAGATGTATATGTATCTTTATTATCGTTGATATCTTTAAGGAAGATGATATTGTCATCAGAGGACAATCGATAAATGCCTGTGGCGTTTTTAAGGCGGAGTACTACAATCTTTGCGGTTTCTTCGCCGTTATCTGTATTTTTAGCAACCAATGTAGTTCTTCCGTAAGGGAAAGACATTTCCAGTTCGAAGTTCTCTCCGTTAAAGGTTGCCGGTTTCTCATTGATTTCGAGATTCTTAACCCCGTCTGCCTTGACGATTACCTTGACACAGAGCATACCGTCCCTCTCATAACCGTCGTTAACATTGATACAGTCACCGTCGATGGGAAAGATAAAACGGATTTTGCCGTCTCTGTTCAAATAGTCTCTCATAAAAAACACTCCTAACAAAATTGATATGTTATTTCAAAACTTTATTCAAAAACTGTTTCGTTCTCTCGTTCTGCGGATTGTCGAGCACTTGCTGAGGTGTTCCGTCCTCTACAATAACGCCGTTATCCATAAACACCACTCTGTCGGCAACCCCCTTGGCAAAGCCGATTTCGTGAGTGACAACTATCATAGTCATATTCTTCTCCGCAAGGCTGCGCATCGAAGCGAGAACTTCACCGGTAAGTTCGGGATCAAGTGCACTTGTCGGCTCGTCAAACAGCATTATCTCAGGCCTCATCGCAAGGGCACGAGCAATCGCGGCTCTCTGTTGTTGTCCGCCTGACAATTGACAAGGATAGTAATCCTCTTTTTCGCTGAGTCCCACGTCTTTGAGCAGTTTACGGGCATACTCTGTTGCCTCTTCCCTGCTCTCTTTTTTTACTACCCTGGGGGCTTCTATGATGTTTTGCAAAACCGTTTTCTGGGGAAAAAGATTAAAATTCTGAAAAACCATTCCTATGCGCTTTAAAGTAGGTCTTAACTCTTTTTCTGCCGGGTATTTGCCGTCTTTTACAATAAAATCATTATCCAGTGTGATTGTGCCGCCATCTACCCGTTCAAGTTTATTAAGGCAACGCAAAAAAGTACTTTTACCCGAACCTGACGGACCCAGCATCGCCACAACCTCGCCCTCTTTGACACTGAGGCTGATGCCCTTTAAAACACTTAATTTACCGAAACTTTTGTATATGTTTTCGGCTCTTAATTCGACCATATCTGTTCACCTACCCATGATAATAATCAAGTTTTTTCTCTATGTAACTGAAAATTACTGTTATAATTCCGCACAACAGCAGATAGAAAAGTCCGGAATAAAACAAGGGCCACAGTATATGTTCGCTATTCATCATACGCTTGGCGTTCCATGTAATTTCATAAATCATTATAGTATTGGCAAGAGATGTATCTTTAACCAAGGTCAAAAATTCATTACCCATAGGAGGTATGATTCTTTTTACAACCTGCATTAGTACAATCCTGAAAAAAGTCTGTGTCTTGGTAAAGCCAAGCACAGCACCCGCCTCATACTGGCCTCTTGGGATACTCTCTATACCACCGCGGAAGATTTCTGCAAAATAACATGCATAGTTAAGCACAAACGCAATAATAACTGCAACAAACATATTCATTCCCATAATCCCCAACAAACCGGGACCAAGGCCGAAAATTATAAGTTGCAGCATCAGGGGAGTTCCGCGGATTACCCATATAAGAGTTCTTATAGGGTACCTGATAATTTTATATTTACTCATAGCACCAAGGGATATCAGCAATCCCAAGGGCAACGCCATAAGCAAAGTAAGGCAAAATATCTTAAAAGTAACGCCGAGACCTTCTAAAAGGCTATTGGTGACTTTCATAAATAACTGCATAGCAACACCTTTATCAAGTCAACGGACAAAAAAGATATCTTTTTTGTCCGTTGAATATATATTCAGATTATTAAAAAGCAAGTGTAAGATTATATTTTTCTGCGAGTTCTTTGAGTTTGCCCTCACTTGCAAGTTCGTCGATTGCTTTGTTTACATTTTCAAGAAGTTCTGTATCTTTGAGTCTGAAACCAATGCCGTACTCTTCTTTTGTAAGTTCGATTGCATAGCCAAGTTTATCATAACTTGTGCCTTCTGCTGTTGAAGCGTTTGCCATTGTGATATCAATTACACAAGCATCTGCCTGTCCACCTGCTACTGCAAGAAGTGCATCTGTCTGTGCAGCAACGGGAACATATTTACCGTCAAGACCGTTTTCTTTGATTGCTGTTTCACCGGCTGAACCTGCCTCAGCAGCAAATCTGAGTTCTTTAAGACTTGCAACATCTTTGTATGTATCAAGTTTATCTTTTGCCATAACAACTACCTGAGCATTCATTACATAAGCCTTTGATACTGCACAGTTAGTTTTAACTTCATTTGAAATTGTCATACCGTTCCAGATACAGTCGATCTGACCGGCATCAAGCGTGGGGAATTTTGTATCCCAGTTGATTTCGATAAATTCGGGAGTTTTGCCGAGTTTCGCACAAACCGCTTCTGCAAACTCTGTATCAAAACCGGTAAGTTTACCTGCTTCATCAAGGAAGTTCATAGGCTCATAAATTGTGTAGCCTATTTTCAAGGTTTCCGGGGTTCCCTGGGTTTGCGCACTATTGCCACAAGCAACCAGTGAAAGTGCCATTACAGCAACCATAAGTAAAGAAATAAGTTTTTTCATAATACAACATCTCCAAAATTAAAATTTATTTATGCTGTCATTATAACACATCACTTTATTGTTGTAAAGCGATAAAATGATTAAGTCGCAAAATTTGTGCAAAAAGGGTTGTATTTCTTGTTTTACTGACGAAAAAATTAGTAATTATGTATATTATCCCCTCTGCGGAGAGTTTTTGCGCCCCTTACAAGCATTATGAGTCCCGCTAATGCAGTTGCAAATGCTACCAACTGTGACACACGCAATGGACCTATTAAAAGACTATCAACTCTTAATCCTTCAATCCACAGTCTGCCCGTTCCGTACAAAAGAAGATACGTCCAGAAAATCTGTCCGTTGTATTTCTTTTTACCCGTCAGGACAAGCAATACTGCAAACACACCAAGATTCCACAGGGATTCATACAAAAACGTGGGGTGAACTGTTGCCCAGGTTGTCATTGTGGCATCGGTGTAGAGTTTCATTCTCAATAAATTCGATTCCGCCGCAGGACCGCCAAAGGCCTCACGGTTGACAAAATTACCCCATCTGCCTATACTCTGACCCAGCGTGAGTCCTACACAACCCACATCAAGTACGGAGAGAGAGCGTATCTTTTTGACACGGCAGTAAACAAGCACGGTAAGCACCGCACCTATTATACACCCGTAAATGGCTATTCCGCCCTCCCATATCTTAAACACGTCAAGCAGTCTGTCTTTATAACTGTCAAAACTGAAAATCACATAATATATTCTTGCACAGATGATGCCTATGGGAGTTGCCCATATTACAACATCAAGTATGACATCATCGCCAAGACCACCCCTACGGGCAAGATACATACACAGAAAAATTGCAAGTAACATACCCAAAGCAATTATTATTCCGTACCAGTGAATATTTGTGTTTAAAAAAGTTTTTGGCGGGTTAAACAAAAGATTCAGCCCGGGAAATTAGGGATTAGTTATCCCTTTGAACGTGGTACTGTTATTTATACAGATGAGAATGATGATAACATTTCTCATAAGTTGTTTATACCATTTTTCCCTAATACTTGGA
>SVKG01000066.1 GCA_015068565.1 Oscillospiraceae bacterium
TTTTGAGGTTTTTCTGAATCGGTTTCTGTTTCAGTTTCGCCCTGTTCGGGTTTTTCGGGCTTTTGAGGTTTTTCTGAATCAGTTTCTGTTTCAGTTTCGCCCTGTTCGGGTTTTTCGGGCTTTTGGGGTTTTTCTGAATCAGTTTCTGTTTCAGTTTCACCCTGTTCGGGTTTTTCGGGCTTTACCTTTTCTTTTGATTTGTCTTTTTCAGTTTTCTTTTCCACCTTCACGGTAATCTGTTTTTTAGGATCTTTATTCATTTGATCCCCAGGTGCCGCCAGAGTAACCGTAGAACTAAAAAGCATTGTGAGTGCAGCCAGAATTGCCAAAAATTTTTTCATTTCAAAACATCTCCTAAAAATATTTTTTTGTTTGATACTATTAAATACGTAAGTCAAATTGGATTTTTGGGGGTTGTTTAAAAATTTTTATAAAAATATGTGAAGGAGTGACCGACTTAAAATATCCTCAATATGGATTTACAGTAAAATATTGTTGACAAAACATTTTGGGCATGATATAATCAATTCAGCACATAGTGTGCTGAACGGGGGGTGTCTTTGTGGCAAAGGATAATATAATGATAAGCGACGAGATGAGCGAAGAGATTATTGCTGTTGCATCACGCCTTGCCACCGCGGAAGGTGCTCACCGTTTGACTGTTCGTAAAATTTTACGGGCGATGGATATATCCAACAGGGTGTTCTATAACCGTTTTCATAATATTGACGAAGTACTTGAAATCGTTTACACAAATAACATCGTACAGATGAGGGGTTGCCTTGCGGATGGGTACGATGATAAAAAGGATTTTTTTGAATACGTTCTTGATGTGCTCACCCAGGTACTTGAAAGCACTTACGATATGAGAGAGCAGTTCAGCCAGTATGTGTTTGAAAAGGACTCAATAAATGACAGTAATTATAAATGGTGGATGGGCGAAATTGAAAAACTGGTTGAATATGCAAAATCAAAAGGCATAATAAAAGATGTGGACTCAAAGGTTTTGAGTTATTCAATATGGTGTTTTGCCCGTGGCTTCAATGCGGATGCGATCTGCCGTCGTTTTACCAAGGAAGAGGCAATAGAGTATTTCCGTTATGGAATGGGCTTTTTCTTTGAAGGCTTAAAAAAATAAAATTTTAAAAGCAGGGGTTTTCTCTGCTTAAAAATTTTTCAGCACACACTGTGCTGAAAAATGTAATATATTGTCGTTTTGTCAAGATATAGCGCGTAAATCTTTCAGCACACACTGTGCCGAAAGGGGAAGGGAGTAATGTAAATGTCCATCAGAATACTCGGCACAGGTTCCTATGTGCCGGAAAAAATCGTTACCAACGATGACCTTGCAAAACTTGTAGACACTTCTGATGAGTGGATAATGCAGAGGGTAGGTGTTAAGGAAAGACACGTTTCCGAGGGCGAAACTGCGGCGGATATGGCGGCAAAAGCGGCTGAACGTGCGATAGAATCGGCAGGACTTAAAGGTGAGGATATCGACCTTATTATTGCGGCATCCATTTCCGGCGAGACACTGTCGCCCACAGTTGCAGGTATGGTACAGAAAAAAATCGGTGCAACCTGTCCTGCATTTGATGTAAATTCTGCGTGCAGCGGATTTTTATTTGCATTGGACACTGCCGTTTCTTATATGATGCGCGGATATAAAAATATCCTCGTAATAGGCGCGGAAAGGCTGAGCAAACTTGTTGACTGGACTGACCGCAGTACCTGTGTTATCTTCGGCGACGGAGCAGGTGCATTTGTAATTGCGCCCGGTGACGGTTATCTTTCGTCAAAACTTTATACATCAGGTGATAACAGTGTTATAGAAATCCCTTCTTTCGGCGGTTCATCACCATTTTATAAAGCAGATTTAAAACACCCGTATATTTTTATGGACGGACAGGAAACCTTTAAGTTTGCCGTTAATAAAATTGTAGAAGATATCAAAGAAGTAACCGCCGCGGCAAATCTTACGCTTGATGATATAGACTATGTAGTAACTCATCAGGCAAACATCCGTATAATGGAATTTGCATCAAAGCGTCTTAAAGTTCCCAAGGAAAAATTTGTTATAAACATAGACAAATACGGCAACACTTCATCTGCGAGTGTGGCGATAGCCTTTGACGAACTCAACAGATCAGGCAGACTCAAACGCGGCGACAAAATAGTTATGTCAGCATTTGGCGGGGGACTGTCGAGCGCGGCTTGTGTAATTGAATGGTAATAAGACTTTAAAAGTCTTAAAATAAAAATTTTTGGAGGAGATTATTATGACAATCGAAAAAGTAAAAGAACTGTTGGCAGAACATCTTGAAATGGACGTTGCTGAAATCAACGACGAAACCACCTTTGAGGATCTTGACATTGATTCACTTGACACTGTTGAGATTATGATGGAGATGGAAGACGAGTTCGGAGTTGAAATCAAAGCAGCAGAAGTTGGCAAATCAGTAAAAGAACTTGCTGCCTATATTGACGCGAAACTTGCGTAATTAAATTTAGTGTGGGGGACGGATAATTCCGTTCCCCCGATTAAAAAAGGAAAGTGATTTTTTATGATAACAACACCGATAAGCGAAATGCTCGGCATTAAATATCCCTTAATTCAGGGCGGTATGGCGCATATATCAGATGCTAAACTTGCTGCTGCCGTATCGAACGGCGGAGGGATAGGTCTTATATCTGCGGCAAACGGCAACCTCAAATGGATTGAGGAACAGATTGATATGGCATTTGACCTGACAGACAAACCCTTTGGGGTAAATATTATGCTTATGGGTGAGAATATAGATGAAATTGCCGCCCTTGTTGCACGTAAAAAAGTTGCTCTTGTAACAACGGGTGCAGGTAATCCCGAAAAATATATTCCCATGTGGAAGGAAGCAGGAATAAAAGTGTTCCCCGTTGTGCCGTCAGTTGCTCTGGCAAAACTTGTAGAGCGCAGCGGTGCAGACGGAGTTATTCCCGAAGGCGGCGAATCCGGAGGCCATGTAGGTGATATGACAACTATGGCGCTCATTCCTCAGGTGTGTGATGCGGTAAGTATTCCCGTAGTTGCCGCAGGCGGAATTGCCGACGGCAGAGGAGTGGCGGCAGCCTTTATGCTTGGGGCACAGGGAGTGCAACTGGGCACAAGATTCCTTGCGGCCACAGAGTGCAGCATCAGCCGTACATATAAGGATAAGGTGTTAAAAGCCAATGACACTTCGACCATCGTTACGGGGAAGAGGTTGGGCCATCCTGTACGGAGCCTTAAATCTCCTTTTTCCAGAGCGTATGCAAAAGCGGAATACACCTCCATCAGTGACGAGGAACTCGAAAATATGGCAGTAGGTTCACTCCGTGCGGCGGTAGTTGACGGTGACGAAAAGAAAGGCTGTTTTCTGGCGGGACAGATTGCAGGTATGGTAAATAAAGAACAAAGCGCGGGAGAGATGATTGAAGAAATCTTTTCCCGGGCAGAGAGCATATTGAACGGAGGAGCGAAATGGGTAAAATAGCATTTGTGTTTTCGGGTCAGGGTGCACAGTACAGCGGTATGGGTAAATCCCTTTACGAACTCGGCGGCGAAGCAAAAAAACTCTACGATGCGGCGGAACAATTCCGTCCCGGCACTATGAGTCAGTCTTTCGAGGGCAGTGACGAGGACCTTAAAAAAACATCCAATACACAGCCCTGTATGTATCTTGTAGAACTTGCGGCGGCGTTAAGTCTTAATGAACGCGGTATATTTGCAGATGGTGTGGCAGGATTTTCCCTTGGCGAAATCGGTGCTCTGGCGTATGCAAAAGCGTATTCTTACGAGGACGGATTTAAGATGGTAACAAAACGCGGTGAGGTTATGAACGATGCCTCCACCGGCGAGGAAACCGCCATGTGTGCCGTTTTGAAACTCGACTCCGACACAGTAGCAAAAACTGCGGCAGAGTACGAAAAACTTTATGCGGTTAATTTTAACTGCCCCGGTCAGGTAACGGTATCGGGACTTAAAAGCAGTATGGACTCCTTTACCGAAAAGGTGGCAGAACTCGGCGGCAGATGTATTCCTCTTGCGGTTTCCGCGGCATTCCATTCACCTTTTATGAGTGAGGCGTCAGATAAATTCGGCGATGCCCTTAAACAGTTTGATATTAAAAAACCCGAAATGGACGTGTACGCCAATTTAACAGGCGCACCCTACGGCGACGATGTAGCCGAAACCTTGCGGTTGCAGATGAAAAGCCCCGTCAGATGGCAGACAACTATTGAGAATATGATAGCCGACGGATATACGGATTTTATAGAGGTAGGCCCAGGCAAAACACTCTGTGGCCTTATAAAGAAGATATCCAAAGAGGTAAACGTGTATTCTGTTGAAGATGCACAGACTCTCGAAACCACGGCAGAGGCGGTGAAGAACAATGCTTAACGGAAAGACGGCAATCGTAACAGGCGGATTCAGAGGTATAGGTGCCGCAATAGCAGATAAGTTGGCATCCCTCGGTGCCAATGTTGCAATCATTGATATGGCAGAGCCTGATGCTATGGCAGAGGTCACATCAAATTTAGAGAGTGCACACAACATCAAAGCGGCAGCATACAGATGTGACGTATCCGACACAGAGATGTGTAAAGAAACCGTTGCCCGTATAACCGAAGATTTCGGCGGTGTTGATATCCTTGTAAACAACGCCGGTATCACGCGCGATAATCTTGTGGTGACTATGGAAGAAGCGGATTTCGATTCTGTAATCGATGTTAACCTCAAAGGCTGCTTTAATATGATTAAAGCCTGTGGCAGAGGTTTCATCCGCAAAAAGTACGGCAAGATAATCAATATCGCTTCAATATCAGGGCTTACCGGACTTCCCGGACAGGCAAACTATTCCGCGTCAAAAGCAGGGATAATAGGTCTTACCAAAGCAGTTGCCAAAGAACTCGGCGGCAAAAACGTATGCTGTAATGCTATTGCCCCCGGATTTATTGCCACACAGATGACACAGGACCTGGGCAGTGAGGAGGATTTTTTGAAGATGATACCTCTCAAAAAACTCGGCAGACCTGAGGACGTGGCAAACCTGGCGGCGTTTCTGGCAGATGAGGCATCAGATTATATAACAGGCGAAGTTATCCGCATAGACGGCGGACTTGCGATGTAGGGGGTTATAAAATGAAAAGAGTAGTAGTTACAGGCATGGGAGCAATCACTCCCGTAGGCAATACGGTTGACACCTTTTGGGAAAGCCTTAAAACAGGCAAAAACGGTATAGATTTTATTACAAAGTTTGACACAGCAGACTTTACCGCAAAACTTGCGGGAGAGGTTAAGGATTTTGATCCCTTGCAGTATATGGAAAAAGGCGACGTACGCCGAACAGATAAGTTTGTACAGTATGCCGTGTGTGCGGCAGGTCAGGCTGTGGATGACAGCGGTATTGCAGAAAATATTAAGCCCAACCGCTTCGGCGTGTATTTCGGCACAGGCATCGGCGGAATGGACACCTTTATTGCCGACCACAATACACTTATAAACCGCGGTCCGCAGAGAGTTTCGCCTATGTTTATTCCTAAAATGATCTCCAATATGGGTGCGGGTAATATCGCCATAAGATTCGGTGCAAAAGGCCCCTGCCTCAGTGTTTCAACTGCCTGTGCTTCCGGCACAACTGCTATTGGCGAAGCGTACAGAGCAATAAAAGGCGGTTATGCCGATGCAATTATTGCAGGTGGCGTAGAGGCTTGTATAAATCCACTTGCAGTAGCAGGTTTTATTAACTGTATGGCACTTTCCGAAAGTCAGGATGTAAACGCCGCATCAATACCTTTTGATGTTCGCAGAAGCGGTTTCATCATGGGCGAAGGTGCGGGTGCGCTTGTACTCGAAGATTACGACCACGCCGTTAAAAGAGGCGCAAAGATATACGCTGAGATCAAAGGCTACGGAAGTACCTGTGATGCTTTCCATGTAACTGCCCCCGATGATAAGGCAGAGGCATCGTCACAGGCAATCGCCGATTGTTATAAAGAGGCAGGTATGGATGTGTCTGCTGACAGAGTATACATAAATGCTCACGGCACCAGCACACCCCTTAACGATAAAACGGAAACCAAAGCAATCAAAAACGTATTCGGCGAAGACGCGTATAAAGTGCATATCAGTTCTACCAAGTCAATGACAGGTCACCTTCTGGGTGCTGCCGGTGCGGTAGA
>SVKG01000067.1 GCA_015068565.1 Oscillospiraceae bacterium
GCGGCTCGTCACTGCTTACCAATTTTATTGCAATAGGGCTTGTGCTGAGTGTATATATGCGGAGAAAAATCATCAATTTCTAAAAAATGTTTAATTTTGCTTGAATAAGTATAAACAATCGTGTATAATTATAAAAACATATTTATATCGTGAAACGAGGAAGTTATATGAACATATATGAAGCCTTATCCATGTTTGCTTCGGACTTTACCCAGTCGTTTTATCTCAATTTTGTCAAAGACGACAGATATATGCAGATGGTCAGAGGCCTTGGAAATACATTATTGATTTCTTTACTTGCAATTTTGTTGGGTGTCATTTTCGGTGCACTTGCTTTTCTGCTCAGGAATTCTTTTTTTCTCGACAATTCAAGATCAAAAGTCCTTCGTGCTATCGGCAAAGTGTGCAAGGCGGCAGGATATGTGTATGTAGACGTTATCCGCGCTACTCCCATGGTTACTCAGTTACTTATAATTTATTTCGTTATTTTTGCTTCTGTTAATATCAACGCAATATTTGTGGCTGTTCTTGCATTTGGTTTTAACAGCGGTGCGTATGTTTCGGAAATATTCCGTGCAGGTATACAGTCCATCGACAAAGGACAGACAGAGGCCGGACGCTCTCTCGGACTTACACATACACAGACAATGACCTACATCATCGTTCCACAGGCGGTTAAAAATGTTTTACCTGCCCTCGCCAACGAATTTATTGTACTTATAAAAGAAACCGCTGTTGTAGGCTACATCTCCGTTCAGGACCTTACAAGGGGTGCTGACATAATACGTTCTCTTACATTTGAGCCGTTTCTCCCGCTTATTGCAGCGGCAGTTGTATACTATATAATAATTAAATTCCTCACTCTTGCGATTTCTGCTTTTGAGCGGAAACTCAGAGCTTCGGACAATCACTGATAAGGAGGGCGTGATATGATTCAGGTTAATAATCTTCACAAAAGTTTTGGCGATCTTAACGTCCTTTGCGGTATTGACGAGCACATCTCCAAGGGCGAAAAAATAGTTGTAATCGGCCCGTCCGGAAGCGGTAAAAGTACATTTTTAAGATGTCTTAACCTTCTGGAAACTCCCACAAGCGGTGACATAATTGTTGACGGGCAATCCATTACCGACCCCAAAGCCGACATAAACAAAATACGGCAAAAAATGGGGATGGTTTTTCAGCAGTTTAATCTGTTCCCTCACCTGACTGTTTTAGACAACATTATCCTTGCACCTATGAAAATTAAAAAAATGAAGAGAGACCAGGCAGAGGCAATCGCAGAAGATTTACTCAAAAAAGTAGGGCTTTACGATAAAATCACTTCATACCCCGGCAAACTTTCAGGCGGGCAGAAACAGCGTATTGCAATAGCACGTTCTCTTGCCATGGCACCCGAAATTATGCTCTTTGACGAACCTACAAGTGCTCTTGACCCTGAAATGGTCGGCGAAGTACTTACTGTTATGAAAGAGTTGGCAGATTCTGGTATGACCATGGTTGTTGTTACCCACGAGATGAACTTTGCAAAAGAAGTGGGGTCACGTCTTTTCTTTATGGACAACGGAATAATCGCCGAACAGGGTGTCCCTGCGGAGGTTTTTGAAAATCCAAAAAATCCCCGTACTATTGAATTTTTAAAACGCGTTGAATAAGTCTTTGATTATACGCTTTTGTATAATTGAAATAAATATCTCTTTAAGGAGGATCATTATGAAAAAATTTTTCAAATCAGCAGTTGCCTTATCACTCGCATTGGTTATGGTTTTTGCTTTTGCAGGTTGCGGCAACACAGAAAGTGAAACAGAAACAAAACTTATTATGGCTACCAACGCCGAATTTACACCTTTTGAATTCGTTGCTGCAAACGGCAAAGGTATCTGCGGTGAATTCGACGGTATTGACATCGCCATCGCAAACGAAATAGCAAAAGACCTCGGTCAGACTCTTGAAGTTTCCAACATGGACTTCAACTCTATCATTCCCGCTGTTGAAGCCGGTAAGGCTGACATCGGTATCGCAGGTATGACCGTTACCGCTGACAGACTTGAAAACGTTGATTTCAGCGAACCTTACTGGGTGGCTGTTCAGACAATTATCGTTAAGGGTGACAACACTGACATTATCAATGTTGAAACTCTTAAAGGCAAAAAAGTGGGTGTTGTTACCGGTTACACCGGAGATCTGGCTTTGTCAGAAGTTGAAGGCATTGAACTTGCCAGATACCAGAAAGGTATTGACGCTGTTCAGGACCTTAAAAACAGCAAGATTGATGCCGCTATAATCGACTCTCCCACCGCTGCAAGTTTCATCGCTAAAAACCCCGAACTTAAAGGTGTTACCGATGATTCGTTCTTTGAAACAGAAGAATATGCAGTTGCAATCAAAAAGGGCAACAGCGAATTACTCGGAAAAATCAACGCTACAATCAAACGTCTTAAAGAATCAGGCGAAATCTCCAAGATTGCCGAAGAAGTTGACAACAGACTCGCTCAGTAATAACCACTATATTTGAGTAATACATAAAAGCAGGGTTGTGTTTACAACCCTGCTTTTTAAAAACGAAAGGCAACGGTGAAATTATGAACATTTACATTGCAGCCTCCTGGAAACATCAACACGCTGTTGAAATGCTTACTGATTTATTGGAGAAAAACGGGGATTATGTGTTGTCGTGGATAAGAGAGGGGCGTCCCGAGGAGGCTTTTTTATCCAAGAGAGAACTTACCGCGTTTATCGAATCTCCCGACGGAATGAAGGTTTTTGATTTTTGCTCAAAATCCGCAACTTCCGCTGACCTTTTAATATACATCGGTCCGTCAGGTTGCGATGCATGGGCTGAAATCGGTGCCGCATACGGCTCAGGTGTTCCTATATTCGGGCTTCTTGCGAAAAACGAAGAAGTGGGAATTATGCGACACATGATTAAATCCTGGTTCAGTTCTGTGTCCGAACTTATGGATGCGGTTAAGGATTTTAAAAAGGAGAAGGGTTATGTTTAAAATCGGATGTCATCTCTCTGCCTCAAAGGGTTTTCTCAACATGGGAAAAGAGGCAGTATCTATCGGTGCGAATACTTTTCAGTTTTTTACACGAAATCCCAGAGGCGGTAAAGCCAAACCTATCGACAAAAAAGATATTGAAGATTTTATCGCTTTTGCAACAGAACATAATTTTGCAAAAATTCTTGCTCACGCCCCCTACACTCTCAACGCATGTTCCGCAGACGCCGGAATTCGTGAGTTCGCATTCAATACCATGAAAGATGATATCGCACGTATGGAGCATATCCCCGGAAACCTGTACAACTTCCACCCGGGAAGCCATGTGGGGCAAGGTATAGAAAAAGGGATTGAACTGATATCGGATATGTTAAACCGCATACTCACTCCGGACATCACTACCACTATATTACTTGAAACCATGGCCGGAAAAGGCAGTGAAGTTGGCAGCAGACTCCAAGAACTCAGAGAGATAATTGACAGGGTTGAACTTAAAGACAAGATGGGTGTTTGTCTTGATACCTGCCACATAAATGATGCCGGTTACGACGTTGTAGGAAATCTTGACGGGGTATTAGAGGAGTTTGACAAAGTTATAGGCATAGAAAAACTTTGCGCCATACACATAAACGACAGCAAAAATCCTTTTGAAAGCCACAAGGACAGACACGAAAAAATCGGCGAAGGTCACATTGGCACAGAGGCATTTGAACGGATAATCAATCATCCAAAACTAAAAGATTTACCCTTTTTACTGGAAACACCCAACGAACTCGATGGCTATGCCGAAGAAATCAGACTGCTGAAATCTTTATACAAATGACAAAAAGAGATTGGAATTATAATTCCAATCTCTTTTTTATTATTCAAACAAAGGTGTTGAAAAATATCTCTCCGCGGTATCGGGCAGAACGGTTACTACTGTTTTGCCCTTACCCAGTTTTTTAGCAAGTTTTATTGCGGCAGCCACGTTAGTACCCGCTGATATTCCGCACATAAGACCTTCTTTTCTTGCAAGGTCTTTTGCCGTGTTTATCGCCTCTTCGTCAGTTACAATACATACATGGTCGTATATATCACAGTTTAAAATCTTTGGTATGATGCCATCGCCTATACCCATCTGTATATGTGTACCTATACTGCCTCCCGACAAAATTGCCGCATGTTCAGGTTCAATAGCCCAAATTTCTATATCGGGGTTATGCTCCTTTAAGACTTCGCCTATGCCGGTGATTGTACCGCCCGTGCCTATACCCGAACAAAAGCCGTGTATCGGTTTACCCGCCTGTTCAATTATTTCAAGTGCCGTATAATCTTTATGAGCCAGTACATTTGCCTCGTTTTCAAACTGCTGAGGTACATATACCCTACTATCATTTCGTGCCATTTCAAGGGCTTTTTCGGTGCATTTTTCTATGCATTTGCCTATATCACCCTCATCATGGATAAGTACAACCTCGGCACCGTAATGCTCTACAATTTTACGCCTTTCTTCACTTACGGAATCGGGCATAATGATTATCGCCTTATATCCCCGTACAGCGCTCACAAGCGCCAATCCTATACCCTGATTACCGCTGGTTGGCTCTACTATTATACTGTCCTTATTTAAAAGACCAAGCCTTTCCGCTTTGAGAATCATATTAAGTGCTGTACGCGTTTTGATTGAACCGCCGATATTGACGCCCTCAAACTTTACAAGAACCTCGGCATCATCTTTATCCGTCATTTTATTCAGACGTATAAGCGGAGTCTTGCCTACCGCCTCTAAGACATTATTATATACCATACTCAAACCCTCTTGAAATTTTAAGTCATACATATTATTCCAAACATACCGGTTTTGTTCCTATGTATCAAAAAAGCACTCCCCAAAGAAGTGCTTTTAAATTTACGACCCGGAACGGGCTCGAACCGTCGACCTCCAGCGTGACAGGCTGGCATTCTAACCAACTGAACTACCGGGCCAATTCTCAACAAAAACAATTCTACCACATTATGCCGTCAATGTCAATATATAATTACAATTATTTTATATAATCACAACCACCGTTTAGGCGGTTGTGATTATATTTTTACACTTACAGCATACTGTGCATTATAGGCCATGCCTCATCGGGATAGAACTGATGTCCTCCATCGCCGATAACAAGATGGCAACTGTCTTCCTTACCCGCAGCGGCATAGGCTGATTTGATTGTTTCGAAACTCTTTTTAACGCCCTCTACGGGGAATATTACATCTTCCTTACCGCAAACCACAACAAGTTTTTTAGGAGCAATAAGGCATCCTAAATCACCCATATTAAAATATTTTCTGATTCCCGGAATAAAGTTACAGGGGCAGTGATACATTGCCATAATGGAATCATCATAAGTACATACTGCGCACGAAGGAACTGACATATAAAGTCTGTCTTCGATACAGGATGTGTAGAATGTAACTGTACCGCCACCGGAGTTACCCATAAGAATAATTTTATCTTTATCAATATACTCGGTAAGTTTGCTTTCAATAACATCAACAAGTCGGCAAACATCCCATGCTCTCTCGCCTATCGCTGTTCTGCCCAGAAGCAATGTTGCCATTGCGGTATTTTCTTTAAGGCACGAGGGGCTGCCTGTTTCGGTCTGTCCCGCAGCACCCATATATCTCTGATCAAGGGCAATAGCGCAGCAGCCTTCTTTTACTGCTCTTACCGCAAAATCTCTGCCCCCCGCAATAATCTTATGGTCATTCTCAAACTTGGGCTCACCCAGGGAAATCTGCATTCCTGTTGAATGTCCCTGCAAACAGATTACTACCGGCAAGGGTTTGGTCATTCCGTCGGGAACAAGCAAACCACAAGGAACAAAATAACCTTCTTCGCTCTGGAACTCAAAGTTAATCTGTGTGTATCCGTCTTTCTTTTGTGTTTTGGTAATCTCAAACTTATCGTCACATTTAGAGGTGGGCAATCCCAGAAGTTCAATGAGTTTTGCTCTCGCTTTGCCCTGCCACACCTCTAACGGCTCACTTCCGTCAAATTTCATTAAGGGCTCACCGCTGATTTTGTGAACGTATTCCAATGAATTATATATCTTTTCCATAGTATTCTCCTCAAAATTTCAGGCATTAACATTATACTACCCATCGCCGTCG
>SVKG01000068.1 GCA_015068565.1 Oscillospiraceae bacterium
AAAGAACTTGCAGGTCCGTTGGTTGCTGAATGTAACTGATTGTAAAAAAACATATTTTACAAAGCAAAACCCCTCCTGACACAGGAGGGGTTTTTATGTGATACATATTATCTTTTGATTTTCTTTGTGGTTGTCTTTTCAAACTCTGTATCTCTGAACTTGATACGGTTAATCTTTTTATACTTGGGCAAGGTTTCGTTAATTTTGGCTATGCCTTCTTCAATGCCGGTCTTATCCTCAGCAAAAATTTCCGCCGCAATAAGGTCATCTTCTCCGTATACAACAACTTCAACCACATTTTCAATATTGGAAATAAGTACTTCAAGTTCTTCGGGTGAAACATTTTTTCCGTTATTGAGTATAATGAGATTTTTCTTTCTGCCATTGATATAGAGGAATCCGTCCTCATCAAAATATCCCAAATCTCCGGTTTTAAACCATTCACCATCAAATGTTTCGGCAGTTGCTTCGGGGTTTTTATAGTAACCAAGCATTACAATATCGCCTCTTACACAAATCTCGCCGTCTATGATTTTAACTTCACAACCTTTAAGAACTTTGCCGATTGTACCGATCTTCCAGTCGTAAGTAGCATTTACGGACACGATAGGCGAACACTCGCTGATTCCGTAGCCGTTAAGTACAATAAAGCCAAGGTCAACAAGTCCCTGAATAACTGCGGGATTTGCTACCGCGCCGCCTGTTACGAGCAATTGCAGATTACCGCCAAAAGGTTCGCGAATCTGCTTGAACAGTATGTGACGTATGTCTATACCAACCTTCAAAAGTGCCTTGTTAAGGGCAATCACCATATTTATAAGTTTACGCTTACCGGATTTGTCAATCGCTTTATTTATCTTTTTATAAATCGCTTCGAGCATCATGGGAACTGCAAGGAAGTGATAAGGTTTTGCAATACCGAAATCTTTGAAAAGGTCCTTTAAACTGTTATTTATAAATACTGTAACACCCTGAACCAATGCAGCAACTACACAGGCAGTAAACGCAAAAGAATGGTGCAACGGCAATGCAGTCAGGTTACTGCCAAGCAATTCGGCAAACTCACAGGCATCCACAGCATCAACAGTAATACCCTTCTGGCAAAGCATTACGCCCTTGGGTTTTCCGGTGGTGCCCGATGTATAGATTATTGTACAAAGTTTTTCGATATCTACCGGACAATCAACAAACGATTTTTCACCCGCTGACAGAAGTTCTCTGCCCTTTTCAGCGAAGGAAGGATAGTCTTTAAGATTAAGACAAAGTTTACCCTCAGCCATATTTGCCGCTTCAATATATTTGTTGGAATGAATAAATGCAACAGAATCACTTCTGTCAAGAAGTTCACATATATCCTGGGCATGGAGTTCTTTGTCAACAGGGATAATTACTCCGCCGCCGCAAACAACTGCAAAATATGCAACTATCCATTCGTAACTGTTTTCACCAACCAAAGCAACGTGCTTATCTTTTAATCCCAAACTGTGAAGATATGTTCCAAAAGCATCAACATCAGATTTGAACTGTGAATACGTTACCTCAACCACGTCATTGGCACTTTTGTACCTGAATGCAACCTTATCCTTATGTGTTGCATCAACATAACTTAAAAGTTCGTTAAGACTTTTAAGTTGAGGAAAAGTCTTTGAAAGTTTTTTTACCTTGCTCATCTTGTACACCCCTGAAATTTATATTTTTATAACAAGTTTCTTCTTAATTCTTCCGCAGAAGCAGGATGCAACAAACCGGGGGCTACATCAAAGACTGTTTTGCATCCTCTTGCCCCGTCAGTATACATACGGTATATCGCCCTTGCATAGGCGGTTATAACGCTGGATGTGAACTCCGGATTAGAATCAAGTTGTATCTTATACTCAATAACATGCTTATTGGTGCCATTAAAACCTGTAACGCCTGTACGGAACACCATACCCCCGTGAGGGATACCGTTATGATTTGCCACAAGTTCTTCCATAGAAATAAAATTAACGGTGGTATCGTAATCGGCAAAATAGTTGGGCATTGTGACTATCTCTTTTTCAATAGCCGCAAGGTCTGCACCATCCTCTGCCACAACGTAGCACACTCTCTTATGCTTCTCGCGTGTGGACAGTTCGGGATTATTGCCGCTGCGCACCTGTTCAACTGCTTCTTCAATCGGGATTGTATACTGCCTTGCATCTACTACGCCTTTAATACGGCGGATTGCATCGGAATGTCCCTGACTTACGCCCTTGCCCCAAAAGGTATAATCGTTACCGTTTGGCAAAATGGCTTGGGAAATCATACGATTAAAAGAAAACAAACCGGGGTCCCAACCGGCAGAAATCAGACTGATTTTATCACCCTTACGACTTGCAGCATCCACATTGGCAAAATGCTCCGGAATCCTTGCGTGGGTATCAAAACTGTCTATTACATTGAAATGTTCTGCGAGTTCTGGCGTCTGCTCGGGCAAATCATTTGCACTGCCGCCGCAGAGAACCATTACATCAATATCGTTTTTCATCTCTATCGCTTTATCAATATGATAAACGGGAACATTTGTATGGGTATCTACATTTTGCGGATCACGTCTTGTGAAAACAGCAACCAGTTCCATATCGTCACAAAATGAAACGGCGCTCTCTACGCCTCTGCCAAGATTGCCATAGCCCACGATTGCTATTCTTATCTTCATTATGCGCACCTCTTTCAAATACAGAATAATTATACAATATTATCTATATTATGTCAATAATGACACAATTTAATGTTGAATAATCAAATTTTATCCACCATTTTTCTGAGTTTGTCTGCCGCTTCAAACGCCTTTTGCAGATACTGCTCAGGGGTGAGATTTTTGTATGCTAAACTTTTATCTTTAAAAACTTCAAGCATCAAAGTGCCGGTATAATTATATTTAACGATATAATCGGCGAACGCGTCAAAATTAACCTTTCCGTCAAAAGGCAGCATATGATCATCCTGATTGTAAATACCGCTGTTATCATGAATGTGCAGACACACAAGTCTGTCACCAAACAAAGGCATATACACTCTGCCGGGTGTAAAACAAGACTCGTGTCCGCAATCCCAGCAAAAACCTACATTCTCGTCAGCACCATGATATTCCAGTGCCCAGGAGATGTTGGCAAGTTTTCTCTGATTCTCGAAGGCAATGCAGACATTTTTCTTTTGTGCATATTCGATTATATTTTCAAACCTTCTTCTGCCGATATCCGTAACATCCGGCGGAGTAACACCGGAGGACAAATGCATAACTGCAACGGGGACTCCTGCAAGTGCACATTTGTCAATACAACCAAGCAACTCGCTTTCCATCTGTATTCCCTCATCAGTATCGAACCAGATATCGTTAATATGGCCAAAAGGCGCGTGGAGGGTTTCATAAGCGATACCGTAACGTGCAAAGAGGTCAGCAAGTTTTAAATGCTCCTTTTCGGTGAGTGTGTCGGTAAAAGTCGCCGAAAAGCCCAGCTGAGAGATTATTTTTATATACTCCTCATCAGGAATGTCCACTACTGAACGCATATTGATGCCAATTTTTCTCATAATTTTATACCTCATCTCTTTTTGAATAAACACAACCGCAGTAATTCTGACGGTACAAATCAAATTCTTTGGACAACTCGCAAGAGCGCTTGTATCCGTTACCCTTTTTAAAATCCGAACACAGATACTTTACTCCGTATTTTTCCTGTAACTCAATACCGATTTCATTAAGCCACTGTGCATTTTTATATGGGCTTACAGAAAGAGTAGTAGTAACGTAGTCAAAACCGTTTTGGGCAGCATAAGCAAATGTTTTGTCAATCCTGAGGTGGTAACATTTTCTGCACCTTGCTCCTCCCTCCGGCAAGTCTTCCATTCCACTGACAATATCGGCAAATTCCGTGTAATCATATTCAGGTGCAACAATGCTAACCTCATTCAACCCCATCGCCGGCAGGAGCCTTTTTAATTCGTCAAGTCGAAAAACAAACTCCGCCTCGGGGGATATATTCGGATTATAAAAAAACACAGTAATATCAAAACAAGTTCTTAAAACCTCTAAAACTGCACTCGAACACGGCGCACAGCAGACGTGTAGCAACAGCGTCGGCTTTGCACCGGATTTTTTGATACTGTCAAGTTCTTTGTCCATTACAAGTTTATAATTCGTATTCATTTTTCTCCTCTGGGGCGAAATCAGTATGTATATTTTGACTGCGCTTAAAGTTCTCATAAGTCGAAGTTGTGATTCTTAAAAATGCAAAAACAAAAAGCAAAACTAAAATGATAATTAGTATCTTTTTCATTTTTACTCCCCATGAAAACACTTAATATTTGTTCGTATCAAATGTGACAGAGTACGTATTGCTTATCAATTCATGAGTTACATCTGTAAGTTCCCATCCAAAAACATCCGTAAACAGAGATGCATTTACGTATGTAACTCCGTCTACAAGAATGATATCCCCTACTGTATGCTCTACGGCATCCGTATAAACCTTGTCGGTACCGACGGTCAATGCAAGTGTTTTGAAACCGGCAAAGTATTCGCTGGTCGCTGTAATCACTCCGTTATTGTAGTCAATCGCAACCGACTCGTCATATCCGTCCTCCAAAATTGCACGAAGAGGAACATAGAACTCACCATCAACCACAGGAAGAGTGTCACAGTAAGCACTTGCGGACCAATACGGATACTCAAATGTATTGCTCTCATAATTATCGAGTTGCATACGGTTTTCTATTAAACTGTTTAGAGAAATGCTGTTGCCTTCATTAACAACCGGATACGCAACGACTGTTTGGCCTATTTTTGTGTAGTCTGCCTTTTCTGTTAATTTTACATTTATTTTTCCGGATGCATTATATGGCCAGTCTCCACCGATAGCCTTTACAATGCTTGAAATATCAAGTGAAATGTCAGTATTGACCTCAGCATAGACAACTTTTCCGCCTTTAAGCCTATATTCCGCCTGTATACCATCTTTCCCTAAAAAGTTCATCCCCTCAAAGGAAAGGGGTGATGCTTGGACATCTCCCGTCTGCGAACTAAGCACGCATGCAAGAATTTCATCTGCATATTTAACAAATTCCTCGTTATCCATAGAAATCTTATATCCGTTTTTGGTCTGCTCTGCATATATATTTTCATAGAAAATATGCAAGATATTATCATAAAGATTTTTGAATTCCTCTGTGTTAAAAGATTCCATAAATAAGTTCAAATCTTCCTGACTGATATAATTACCCGCATTAATACAATAATACTTATCCGCAGTGGGCGACTGTAAAATCATATCAAGTTTGGGATTGACTTCGTCCGAAAAATCCATGTCCAGCCATATACCGGCATTGGAATTGACAGTATAATTAAGATTCGACGATACAACCGATGAGAGCGTAGAACTGTTTGTCAGTGAGAATTTGATTTTTTTGAAATCAGAGTCCATATCTGCCTGCAAATACATCTTGCCATCATATTCAAACATGGCAGATATTAAAGACACAAAGTCAGTCGCGACAGTGCCGGACATGAGGCCATCTGTACCAACAATCTCATCCAACAAAGCGCGTATATCGCTGTTATCATCAATAACCATTGACACACTGTACGCCGCCGTAAAATTCTGCGGATATTTCATAAGTTCTTCTGGTATTTTTGCATTAGCAAACGCCACAGTTGTCATAAAAAACATCGTACTGATTAAAATTGCTGTTATTCTTTTCATATACTTTCTCTCCTTATATACAGATTTATTTTTTCGATATTTTTATCAAAAACTCGATATGTCTCCTACTGCGACATATCGAGTTTAAAGCACATATTTATTCTGTCACAACGCCTTTTTGAAGCATAATATTTGCATAGATCGCAGTTTCTCCGGTGG
>SVKG01000069.1 GCA_015068565.1 Oscillospiraceae bacterium
AGCCGCCGTAACTGAAAAACGGTAAGGGGATACCTGTTACGGGCATAAGACCTATGCACATACCGATATTTTCAAAAACATGTGCAATAAGCATACAGGCAACACCCACACATATATATGAGCCAAA
Organism: Oscillospiraceae bacterium; assembly: GCA_015068565.1. Taxonomy (GTDB): domain Bacteria; phylum Bacillota; class Clostridia; order UMGS1810; family UMGS1810; genus SIG455. Next base: position 128 of record SVKG01000069.1, read on the forward strand.
GTCAGTTTTTGCCACCCGTGAGTTGACAAGGATTTTAAAAATAAGACCAAACAGTAACGCCACCACCACAAGACAACCTATGATGCCAAGTTCTTCGCCGATTACGCCGAAGATAAAGTCGGTATGGCGAACAGGCAGATACCCCAACTGAGTCTGTGTTCCGTGGAAAAGTCCCTTTCCCCATATCTGACCGCTGCCGATGGTAAGTTTTGATTGCAACACATGATACCCTGCGCCGGTGGGGTCTTTTTCAGGGTTTAAAAATACAAGTATGCGGTTTCTTCTGTTTTCGTTAAAAAAGAAAAACCATACAATAGGCGCAGCAACAGCAAGTAAACTTCCCGCACCTGCAAAGTATTTCCACGAAAGTCCCGCGGCAAAAAGGATACCCGCAATAATGCAGATAAACACCAGAGCAGTTCCGTAGTCCGGCTGCATAAGGATAAGCAGGACGGGGATAGCAGCGTGGATTATAAGCATAACCACGTTAGCCATTTTGTTTATGTTGTCCTTTACTTTTGCGACATGGGAGGAAAAAGATATGATAAATCCGACCTTAACAAATTCAGAGGGTTGAATACCGATAGGACCAAACCTTATCCAACTTTTACTTCCTGTGCTTTCAAGACCCGTGCCGATTACAAGCACCAGTACAAGTAAGAACAAGCAGACACCGTAAATGAATTTGGATAAATCCCCAAAATAATCATAATCAATAGAAGCGGTAACGGCCATGGCACAAACCCCGATAACTGCGGCACAGCACTGTATTATTATAAGTTTAATGCCCCCCGACATTGTGTTTACGGCGCTTGAAATCATAAGTATCCCGAAAACGGCACATGTAAGGGTTATAAATATAATGGTTTTATCGAGATTAGAGAAGTCGAGTTTGGTGTTTCTTTTCATGGTTTTCTCCCCGAAATGTTATTATATGTAATATTATACCACTAAACGACGGAAAAACAATAATTTATTCAATTTTTATTAAAAAAATGTTATTGCAAACAATGTCAAAAGATAGTATAATATAATGTAAATAGTATTAGGGGATATGGGCTTGTTTGGATATGTAACTTTTTATAGAGACGAACTGAAAATCAAAGATTTTGACAAATTCAAGGGATATTATTGCGGCTTGTGCAAAGAACTTGGCAAACGGTTTAATCAACTTGTCCGGCTTGGGTTGAGTTATGACTTTACGTTTCTGGCACTGCTTCTTGATTCTGTTGATAAAAGCGATACCCGTTTTGTCAGGTCAGGATGCTTTAAGCATCTTGGTAAAAAGAAAAATGTTGTGTGGGACAACCCCCATGTGCGCTATGCCGCTGATATGAGTGTTGCCCTTATGTACTATAAGTTGATTGATGACCTTAAAGATTCTTTTTCACCCGCATCAGCCCTTGCAGTTTTGCCGTATTGGTTTTGTGTGCGTAAGGTAAAAAAACTTTATCCCAAAAAGATTTCCGTAATCAAAAAACAACTCGCCGCCCTGTCAGCACTTGAACGGTCAAAATGCCCTTCGGTGGATGAAACGGCGGATTGCTTTGCAAAGATTATGGGCACTGTGTTTTCGGATTGCGCAGATGCATTGGGAGAACTTGGCTATAATATAGGCAGATTCATATATATAGCCGATGCCGCTGACGATTATGAAAAAGATGTCAGAAAAAACAACTATAATCCGTACAGATATATGTATCCCGATGCGGATGTCAGCGGGATAAAAAATACCGCCGCACAGTCAATGGCATTTACACTTTCCATGGCGGCACAAAATTATGAAAAACTTGAAGTTGTAAAAAACAAGGATTTGCTTGATAATATTATATATCTGGGATTAAGACAGAGAATGGATATGGTTATATCCTGTGACGATTGTAGAAAGAAAGGGAATAAAAATGGAGAATCCATATAAAGTCCTTGGTGTAAGGGAAGGCGCATCAACCGAGGAAATAAAAGCAGCGTATAAAGAACTTGCCAAAAAGTATCATCCTGATAAATATGTAAATAACCCCCTTGGAGATCTGGCGGCCGAGAAGATGAAGGAAATCAACGAAGCCTATGATTATCTTATGAAAAACGGCGGCGGACAAAAACAAAGTAACGGAGGCTATAATCAGGGTGCTTATAAATATGCATATATCCGTGATTATATAAACCGCGGTAATCTGGCCGAAGCGGAAAGACAACTTAACAGTATGAACACCCACGATGCAGAATGGAATTATCTTATGGGTGTGGTTATGCTCCGTAAAGGCTGGTACGACAGCGCGTATCAGTATTTGCTACGTGCAACACAAATGGCGCCTAATAATATGGAGTACAGAAACGCCTTCAATTCATTAAACCATACAGGTAATGTATACAGGAATATGGGTAACGCCCGAGGCTATAATCAGGGCGGAATGAGCACCTGTGATTGCTGTTCAAATCTTATATGTGCCGATTGCTGCTGCGAACTTATGGGCGGAGATTTGATTTCCTGTTGTTAAGGTTGATATCCTAAGGAGTGTTTGATATTAAATCCAGAACAAAAAATGTTGCCTTTACGGGCATTTGCACAGCATTGTCAGTTGTGCTTTTATATCTGGCATCAGTATTACCGTCGGCAAAGATTGCTGTATGTGCAGTTGCATCTGCCGTAGTGTGCCTTATGATGGTTAAATCAGGGTTAAGGGGCTCACTGTCTGTTTATTTTGCAGTGTCGCTTGTTTCACTTGTGATGTTGCCTGATAAAACAGTTGCGGCGGCGTATCTTTTGCTTTTTGGCATATATCCCGTGATTAAATCGTTTATCGAGAGGCGAAACCATCTCGTTGCCGAATGGATTTTAAAGATCATAATGTTTTGCATATATTTTGCGATAGTTTATTTCGGTGCATCGTTGGTTTTTCCGCAATTGGCCGATGCGGAATATTCCGCTTGGTTTCTATTTATTGGTGTAGTTGCAGTACTTACGGTGTACGATGTAGCACTCAGTTTGCTTGTCACAGAACTTATCCGCAGATTTTCCGGATTATTATCCTGAATATGAGGCAGTTCAGATTTGTGTATTGTCAGTAAAATTAAAGGAGGACAATGTAATGGCGAAAAAAACCGCAAAGAAGAAAACCTCTTCCTCAAAAGAAAAAGTTATGTTCAATTATGAAATAACGGCGGTTTTTCTTATAGCGATATGTGTATTTGTTGCAATAAGCGTATGCTTTGATGCAGGAGGAATTATCGGCAGTTCGGTAGCCGAGTTTTTTAAAGGTATGTTTGGCGGACTTGCCTATGTATTTCCGTTTGCCGCAATTGCTGTTCTTATTTATTCAATGGTGGGCGAGAACACGGGCAAAAAAGTTGCCAAATATGTTTGCTCGTGCCTTTTGTTTCTTGCGGTAGTTGCACTTTATCAACTTTTTGTTGGTACCGATGGATATACGGGCCATTTTATAAGTTATTACTATAATGAAGGCAGATTTTTAAACGGCGGCGGAGTTATAGGAGCCTTGATTGCTGTGCCGTTGCATTCATTGCTTGGCGTGGGTGCATACATATTTTTGTTTGCGTTCGCTATTGCGATGGTAATGTGTGTGTTTGAGATTTCCCTGCTCAAAGTGTTTAAAACGCTCAGCCTGTGGATAAACAGATTCTTCGAAAATCTTAAAAGAGATATGGACGAACTCACCAATATCCGTGAAGAAGAAAAAAGACTCAAAGCCAAAAAGAGTAGACATAACGATGAAAAAACTTCCGGCAAGAAGAGAGATATTGACAGTTTTGTAAATGATGTTCTCTCAGACGATGATGCCGCAGTCAGCATAGAGGATTACATTGACTCTCCTGAGGATAAAGAACCCGAAATCAACTTTTACCGCGTTACAGAGGAGGATATTCCCGAGGCACTTAAAAATCATTCTACCTCCGCCTCTGATGATGAAGAACGCGAAATTATAGAGTATACATATCCTGATATAGAACTTCTTTCCCGCCCCGAGACTGATGAAAGGGATGAGGCCGAGGTAGAGGACGAACTTAAAACAAACGCCAAAAAACTTGTAGACACATTACGGAGTTTCAAGGTGGACGGAACGGTAGTTGAAATCAGTAAAGGCCCAACCGTTACACGGTATGAATTGCGCCCCGCATCGGGAGTAAAGGTTAATCAGATTACTGCCCTTGCGGACGATATAGCGTTGAGCCTTGCGGCAAAAGGCGTAATGATTGCGCCTATTCCCGGCAAATCCACCATTGGTATAGAGATTTCCAATAAAGCCCCCAGCGTTGTTACATTGCGTGAAGTTTTAGAAACCCAGGAATTTCTCAATAACCCCTCTAAACTTGCCGTGGCTTTGGGTAAGGATATAAGCGGCAGACCGGTTATTATGGACCTTGCACGGATGCCGCATCTGCTTGTGGCGGGTGCTACAGGCGCAGGTAAGAGTGTGTGTATAAATACTCTTATTATCAGTATCCTTTATAAAGCCGATCCCAATGAAGTAAAACTTGTAATGATAGACCCCAAACAGGTAGAACTTGGTGTGTATAACGGAATACCCCATTTGCTGATACCTGTTGTTAAAGATGCCAAAAAAGCAGCGGGTGCGCTCAACTGGGCAGTATCGGAGATGACAGAGCGTTACAGCGAATTTGAGCGGAATAATGTCCGTAATATTCAGGGCTATAACGAACTTATGGAAAGCAACGGCACACCTGAGAAGAAGATGCCCCGTATAGTTATTGTAATAGACGAGTTTGCCGACCTTATGATGGTTGCCCCCGCAGATGTAGAAAACTATGTCTGCCGTATAGCACAACTTGCCCGAGCCGCGGGGATGCATCTTGTAATTGCCACACAAAGACCTGTTGTTAAGTTTATCACAGGTAATATCAAGGCTAACGTGCCTTCAAGAATTTCATTTATGGTGGCAAGTGTGCGCGACTCACAGACTATACTTGATATGGGTGGTGCGGAAAAACTTGTAGGTAAAGGTGATATGCTTTATATGCCCGTGGGTGAGACACGCCCCTCTCGTATGCAGTGTGCTTTCGTATCAGACAGTGAGGTTAAAAATGTTGTTGCCGCTGTATCACAGAACGGCACTCCCGACTATGACGAAGATGTTATAGAAAAGATTGAAAACGAAGAAATTTATAATCCCGACGGTGATGACCCCGGTGATTGTGACGAATTTCTTGCAGAAGCCATTGATATGGCAATCACGGGCGGCTCCATTTCTACATCCCTGTTGCAGAGGAGATTCAAGATAGGGTATAACCGAGCCGGTAGAATTGTTGACCAGATGGAAGAGCGTGGAATAATCAGCGGTCTTGACGGTAATAAACCAAGACAGGTACTTATATCAAGAGACCAGTATAACGAAATGCTTATGAACGGACGTTTTGGCGGAAATGGTGAAAACTGATGGGAATGACTCAATTTTTACCCGTATCCGCCCGGGATATGCAAAGCAGAGGAATAGACCAACTTGATTTTATATTTGTCAGCGGCGATGCTTATGTGGACCATCCCAGTTTCGGACACGCCATAATTGCCCGGACACTTGAAGCGGAAGGTTTTACGGTAGGAATTATTGCCCAACCCGATTGGCATGGCAC
>SVKG01000070.1 GCA_015068565.1 Oscillospiraceae bacterium
AGCATATCGACTCCAAAAGGAAGTAATAAGCAAAAACATATAAGTTCAGCGGAGTGATTTCACTCCGCTTTTTCTATGTACAGATCAAAATATGCTAATTTTCGTCAAAAATTTTTCTTTAAAAATTGCTCGAAAGCCCAGTGTTTATGCGACTTTAAGCGACTTTTGTGTTATTATAACACGAGCCTCTATCCTTCTCACAATACTTGTTGCTTTCATATATATTAATCTCCTTTTATTACAAATTACGAAGTTATTATCTGTAAAAGTAGAAGATTTATACTGTGATAATTTACTTTTTGAATTGCTTATGATAGAATAGATCTAAAGGCGGTGAAATTATGAAAAACAAAAAAATAATAATTATCATTAGCGTTTCAATTTTAGTTATCTTTATTTTTGGCATCCGATATTATCAAAAAGCTCTTGTAAATTTTGGTTTTGGAGATAATCTGAATTCTGCAAATTTATATGCAAAAGATGTTACGATGGTTCAACTGATTGCAACACCTGAACGATATGACGGTAAATTCATAAGAGTAATCGGCGTTGGGAACCTTGAATTTGAAAACAACTGTCTATCGTTAAGCAAAGAAGATTTGAAATATGGTGTAGGTAATTCTATTTGGCTCGAACTCGGCGATAAAGCAATCTCATACGAAGAAGCTAAGCAATATAACGGTGAATATGTAATTGTGGAAGGCTTTTTTGACAAAGATGATCGCGGTCATATGGATATGTTCTGCGGTTCTATAAAAGATATAAGTCGTTATGATTTATGGGTTGAAAATAAATTTTACGATATTACCGAATCATATAGTATTACGAAAAATGAGGATCTAACATATTCTTATGAAATCACAGACAAAAATGGTAAGGTTTTGTTATATGATAACTCTGCAAGAGAACCAAAGATTGAACAGGTAAATACAAATGTTTTAGGGGTATCCATTCAGACAGGCACAGGTCTATCTACAAATTGGGCGATATACTGTGATGTTGAAAAAAGCCAAATTTCAGAAACATTTAATTATGTTTTAGGAGCACAAGGCGATTATGTTATTTATGCAAATTTAGAAAACAGTAAGCATAGTATAGTCGTGCAAAATATATTCGATAAAACAGCATACTACAAAACACATATACTCGAAGATGCATCTTCGGTTGCTGCCGATGTAGTTGTAGATTTTAAATTGAAGGGCGAAGATAGAGCTATTGTCACATATTTGAGTGGAGAAAAATACACTAAAACAGATATCACTATATACTTTCCATAATAAAAAACGGAACAGGATATCCTGTTCCGTCCATCCTGTCGAAAAAGGGTCGCACAAGCGACCCTTTTTCGACAGGCTGAAACAAAGCGGTGACAATACAAATTATTATTGTCACCGCTTTGTTTATGCATAAATTAAGTCATTATTTACAATTTCAGTAGCCATGTTTCTGATGTTGTTTATCTTGCCGACCCACTCCATTTGATTGTCTGCTTTGAGTTGCTCGGTCACGCCTTCACACTCTGCTATCTGTTTTACGAGCCGAAAAAACATATCCTCAGCCTGCTTGTCAATGTCTGCGATGTGGCTATTTAACTTGCCGCTTGTTAGCAGATTTAGATATAACACCTTGTGATGTTTCTTGATATAACGCAAGTGTCGCTGTCCCCATACGCCGATATGCTGTTGTTCTTCCTTCGGTAGTTTCAAGCAAGGAATGTAATAGTCGCCTTGAAGCTCATACCAAAGACCGTTCTTTTCGTCATAAATAACCTTTTCCATAATCAAGCCTCCTTGTAGATTACTTTAAATTTCTTTTGTTTCGCATCAATGATTTTCAGCAAAACCTTATCCACCGCATCGGTGTATTTGCCATTGGCTATAAGGCTGTTCCGCATTTCATTAAGACAATTTACAACCACCCTACGCTCAAAATCATCAAGTGCTATGTAATACTTTTTATCTCGCATATCGCAACCTCCTTTGATTTTCTACCATAATTGTACTCTAAGGAGGTTTAATAGTCGAATGAACCGATATAAAATGAAAAATCCGAGAAAAACTTTTTAGTCTTTCTCGGATAATCTTATATGTGGATATTTGCTCTTTTTACAAGTTGCAGTATCTTTTCGTACACCTGCCTACGTGGTATTCTTGTTGCTCTTTCCCAAACAGAATACGCACTTTGGGCAACACCGATTTCTTGTGCAATTTGCGATTGATTAAGTGATAAATTTTCCCGCACTTCTTGTAGGAGTACATTACACGGATAATCAATAAAAGTGGTGTAATCATCGAGTAATAATTTGCGGTCTATTTCAAGAAGATCAGCAAGCAAGACAGCGGTTTTGTATTTAATGGTATTTTTGTCATTCTCATAAAGGGTAATCGTGGCAGGGACAACACCAACTTTATCGGCAAGTTCACGGGTTGAATACCCTTTGTGAACTCTGTAATACCTTAATGTCTTTCCTACGGTGTCGCAATTATTGCTGTTTTCAAAACCATACTGTAAATGCAATATCAATTTACCCTTTGCGAAGTAATATACCCCTGTGTGATTGAGAATACTGTTGCATTGTCAATGATGTGTAACAAAATTAGAAAACCTGGCCGTTAGAGAAAAAAGCATTAATATATTCAGCCGGAGATTTTCAATTAAGAGGACGCATAGGAAAGTTATTATACTTACGGTTGTGTACAGCAAGTTGATTTTTAAAGTCATTAAACGAGTAAAATTTGTGAGTGGCATAGAAATATTCATTATCTTTTCTATGAGAGCGCTCAACTTTACCGTTATGTCTTGGTGTATAAGGTTTGATAAGTTTATGGCGTATGCCACACTGTTCGAGGCTCGCCTCGAACAGTGTGGGTGTCGGATTTTCAGTTTTACCGAGCCGTTTAGTAAATTCCGATCCATTATCTGTTTGAACACATTAAACTTTAAAAGGGAACTTTTTAAGTATATGTTCAAGGAATACAGCGGAGCTGTATGTGCTGTGTTCCTCAAAGGCTTCTAAATAGCGGGATCTTGAATATTCATCTATCGCAGTATACTGATAGAATTTCTTTCCCTTTGCCTCACCCACAATACAGGCAGCCGGAACAAACTTAACATCTATCTGTACTCTTTGACCCGGATACTTCATTTGTTCATAAGGCTTTGGAATATACTTGGGATTTGGAGGTTTTACAGCCATTCGTCCGTGTTTACGAAGTGTTCTGTAAAGACCTGTAATTGAACGAGTGTAGCCTCTTTGTCGAAGTTTGACCCAAAACACGACCAGTCCCGCATTTATATTGCGTTTCCTCATATCCATTATCAGCTTGAGTTCTTGATCGGTATGTTGATTTGGGTATGATGTGGACGGTGGGAGCGATCTGCCAGAGATTTAAGTGTTCCGTCATACCTTTTCATCCAGAGGTATATATACTGACGGTTTGTTTTATATCTGATGGCTGCTTTTGTTACCCCGTATTTTTCTGCATATTTAATTAGGGCTTGACAATACCTCATTGTTTGCGTTACAATGCCCATTGGAGAATAGCATCCTTCTCACTTTTTTGTACCAACTTAACTGTAACACAGGTTTTGCTATTCGTTTTTTCTTTTTTACTATTTGTAACACTTCTATTGTAATCCTACAATCCAAAATAGCGTTATAATTTAACCAAATATAAGGGAAAAAGGAGAGAGAAGAAAGAATATGAAAAAAATGTCAGTCAAACTCGTTTCACTGATCGTTACATTAATGATGATCGCCAACTGCGGCATCTTGCTTCCGGTCAATTCGCTGGCAAATCCGCCCACTGAAACACTAAGACTTGAAGCCTACTCACCCGACGGATCCTATGAGTGGATCGACGTTCCGGCAGACACGATCGACGCACCGCGTGATTCAAAAATCATGCCTCCGCCCCCCGCTTTTGAGGTCGTAAAACTCAGGGACAGCGGCCGACCCGACTCGCAGAGCGTCGTCATTACCGTAATGGGCGACGGATTCACATCGAGCCAGCAGAACAACTTTATAACTCAGGCGCGAGAAATTTCCAACTATCTTATCAGCCGTCAGCCTTACAGCTATTATGAGGATCTTTTTACCGTTTACGCGATCAAGGTAATTTCAAATGTTTCAGGCACGTCAAACAATCCCAACACCACAATCGACACATACTTCCACACTTCGTTCGGTATTGGCGGAATCGACCGTCTGCTCTATTTCACAGGCGACGGCTACAACAAGGCGAACGAACTGCTTCAGTATTACACTCCCGAATGCGACCTGCCGATGATGCTTGTCAACAGCACGAAATACGGCGGCGCGGGTGGTGATATACCCGTTGTTTCACTAAACGAAAGTTCAAACAGCATGATGTCTCACGAACTCGCTCACACACTCGGGCTTGCCGATGAATACTGGGAGAACGGATACGAAAGCGAAGGTCCCAATAAGACGCAGAATGCCAACACGAGCACAAACAAGTGGAGACATTTTTTGAATGTCGGTCAGATCGGCATTTATCCCTACGGCACAAGCGGTGTGGCATCAAGATGGTACCGTCCAAACGCGAGCGAGTCCGACTGTGAGATGGGTATGCTCGACAGACCTATGTGCGAAGTTTGCTCGGCACATCTCACAAAGGAGATCGCCGCGATAACCGGTGAAGATTTTTACGGCATGACAAATATCGAGAATGCCAATGTTACATCAAGTTCCGATTTCATTCTCCCCTATTCTTATTACGGATGTGAAAGGCTGAAAACCGTAACTATTCCGAGTTCCATTGAGCGTATTGAGCGCTATGCGTTCCTGAAATGCACCGCGCTGACAACCGTGACGAATTACGCCGCACCACAGCAAATCCCGACTCCCGGTCGCGACGGAGATCCGTTCTACGGCGTTGACCGTTCAAAGGTTACGCTCTATGTCCCCGCCGGAACAAGCGCCGCGTACCAGTCCGCAGGCTGGACGGGATTCAAGCAAATCATCGAACTCGGAGCGGCAAACGCAGAAACACCCGTAATTACTTCCCAACCCGCAGATCAGGAGGTATTTGTCAGCAATCATGCGGCTCTGACTGTCAAAGTTGCCGATATCAAGGGTCAGCTCAGCTACCAGTGGTATTCAAACACATCAAAATCAAATAACGGCGGTACGGCTGTTTACGGCGCAACAAGCGCGACATATTATCCCCCGACAACTTCCGAAGGCACAAAATACTACTACTGTGTAATCACCAACACGGATACGACAGCGACACAGAATCAGACAGCAACGGTTAAAAGCTCCACGGCGGCGGTTAAGGTCAACAGGATTCCCGTTGTTAATCTTGAGGTAACAGCAGTCACAATTTCTGGTCAGCCGTCGGTCGGCAGACCAGTTTCTTTCACCGCTCAGACCCAGGGCGGAGTTCAGACGATAAAATACGCTTTTTACGTTATAGGCGACGGTAAAATTCATTCCAAGACTGTTTATTCCGATTCAAATACATTCTCGTTTACACCCTCAAAGTCGGGCAACTATTCGATTCGCGTTTACGCGATTGACTCCGACGGAAAGAAAGCGGTTCTTTCAAAACAGTTTACGGTTTAGTTAGGACCTCCGGCTAAGCCGGAGGCTCCAGCCTGTAGAAAAACCCAGAGTTGCAAAGAAGCGCCCCTGGGTTTAAAAGTAAGAAATGAAGAAGAAAACAAGAAAAATTGCCAAAAAGTAATAAAAAG
>SVKG01000071.1 GCA_015068565.1 Oscillospiraceae bacterium
ATCTACGAACGCGGAAAGTGCTTCACGCAAGGGTGTATACCACTGTCCATTATAAAGCAGATCTGCAAAGGTGATTGCAAGTTCCTGTTTTTTGTGCATTACCATTTTATCAAGACACATTGTTTCAAGATAGTTATGAGCAAAATAGAGAATATCTCCGCCGGGAGTTTCATAAACACCACGGCATTTCATACCAACAAGACGGTTTTCGATAATATCAAGCAAACCAATACCGTTTGCTCCGCCGATTTCGTTAAGTTTCAATATAATTTCCTTGGCGCTCATCTTAACATCATTGAGTGCTACCGGTCTGCCTTTTTCAAATTCCAAAGTTACGTATGTAGGAGCATCGGGCGCCTGAATGGGTGATACGCCCATTTCAAGAAATCCCTCTTTCTCATACAAGGGCTCGTTACCCGCATCTTCAAGATCCATACCCTCGTGAGATAAGTGCCACAGGTTCTTATCTTTGGAGTAGTTTGTCTCACGGCTGATTTTAAGAGGAATATTGTGTGCCTCTGCATAGTCAATCTCCTCTTCACGGGATTTGATATCCCATTCTCTCCAAGGAGCAATTATCTTAATACCGGGAGCAAACGCCTTAATGGCAAGTTCAAAACGCACCTGGTCGTTACCCTTACCGGTACATCCGTGACAGATGGCATCTGCACCTTCTTTGATTGCTATCTCGGCAAGTCTTTTACCAATAATGGGACGTGCCAGAGCAGTACCCAAAAGATATTCCTCATATTTAGCACCCGCCTGTACGGTAGGGATAATAAGGTCTTCTACAAATTCTTCTGTAAGGTCTTCAACATAAAGTTTTGAAGCGCCTGTCTTTATGGCTTTCTCTTCAAGACCTTCAAGTTCATCCGCCTGTCCTACATTACCGGAAACGGCTATGATTTCGGGATTATCGTAGTTTTCTTTAAGCCACGGAATAATGATTGACGTATCAAGTCCGCCGGAATATGCCAATACAATCTTTTTGATTTTCTTCTCACTCATTTTAATTTCCTCCACATTGTAAATATAATAAATTTTTTGATTCGAATTTTTATACATAAATTCTATCGCAAATTGCATTATTATGCAAGATGTTTTTGCATTTTTCGCTCTTTTACACAAATTGCGGCACACTGCATCGTTTCTTTTGTGCAAGTTTTACCACAACTTAAACCTGCCTCTTTTCGAGGGATGCATAATATACAGAATTTTATGCAAAAATCAATTTTTATGCATAACGTATACTCATAACAATCAAAAGAATAAGGAGTATGCCGAAGTTGTACATAGTAAACTGTCTGATATAGGGAACGGTATCGTCGGGAGCGTACTTTGAATATTCACGGAAAGTAATAAGACTTGCCAGTGACGATACCAGAGTGCCCGTTCCGCCTATATTTACCGCTACAAGAAGTTGCGGGTAGTTGGTCGTGAATTTTGAAAGCAGTATTGCGCTGGGAACATTACTTATTACCTGACAGGATGCCACGCCGTACAAAAGGGGGTTACGGGATATGAGTCCGCCAAGGAAGGTGTTGACGGCAGGGATTCTCGCCATATTGCCCGAGAAAATGAAGAAAGCACAAAAGGTGAGCAGCAACGGGTAATCCACCTGAGAGAGGGCTTTCCTGTCAAGGATTATAAGCGCCACAGGGATTGCGATAAGTCCCCAGTAATACGGAACAAAATTAAATACTATCATTATAGAAAACACAAAAAGCACTCCGTATATGATTGACAGAGGAATATTCAGTTTATCGTGGGTAACCTCTTTAATCTGCAAAGGTTCATTCCCCACAAGGAAGCAACAAGCGGTTATTATGGTTATTGACAAAAAGAATGGCAATGCCATAATACCCACAAACTCACCGGTGGGGATATTAAAATACGAGTACATATAAAGATTCTGCGGATTTCCGAAGGGCGTTATCATTCCGCCAAGATTTGCCGCAATGTTTTGCATAATAAACACAAACGCCATATACTTTTTATTACCCGTGGAACTTAAAACGAAATACCCCAGCGGCAAAAATGTAATCAGCGCCATATCGTTTGCCATAACCATAGATCCGATAAAGGTTATATACACAAGGGCTATTGTCGCCCACCTTGCGGTATGAAAAAGTTCCACTATCTTATAGGCGGTTATCTCAAATATATGTATATTCCTCAAAGCACACACTACCGCAAGAGTACAGAAAAGGCAGGTGAGTGTCTTAAAGTCAAAATAGCCGATATATGATGCATCGGGAGGAATGATTAAAGATGTGACCGCCGCCGCCAGAAGAGCAATACACAAAACTGCATTTTTAAAGCAAAACTTTATTGCCTTACGGATTAAAATCTGCATCTCTATCCCCTCCCACTGTATAAAATCAAAACCAAACGAAATTATTATACTCCAATCCGCGGTGTTTGTAAATATTTCTCACTTATTTTGTTGAAAAAGAAGCAGTAATGTGATATTATTTTGTTGGATATGTTTCGGGGAGGTCGCAGTATGAATTTTAGCGAACAGTTAAAAGACAAAATTACCCATATCGAGGGGATATTAAGTGAATATCTGCCGCCGGAGGAAGGCAAACAGAAGACCGTCATTGAGGCGATGAATTACAGTATCACCGCAGGTGGCAAGAGATTACGCCCTATGCTTATGGAAGAAACCTTTACTATGTTTGGCGGTGAGGGTGATGTTATAAAACCCTTTATGGCTGCGATTGAGATGATACACACATACTCACTTGTGCACGACGACCTACCTGCATTGGACAACGACGAGTACAGGAGGGGCAAAAAAACCACCCACGCAGTTTTCGGCGAGGCAATGGGAATTTTAGCCGGAGATGCGCTGCTTAACTACGCTTTCGAAGTGGCCTCTACCGCCTTTGATATAGAGTTGTCACCGAAAGTTGCCAAGGCGTTGCAAGTGCTTTCCTCAAAATCGGGCATCTACGGAATGATTGGCGGTCAGATTGCCGACATCGAATCCGAGGGCAAGAAAGTCGGCATTGACACGATAGAGTTTATACATAGGTTAAAGTGCGGTGCACTTATCGAATCATCTATGCTTATCGGTGCAATCTTAGCCGGTGCAAGTGAACAAGAACAGACCTTAATTGAGCAGATTGGTGCGGATGTGGGGTATGCTTTTCAGATTCAGGACGATATCCTTGATATGACAAGTTCAACGGAAGTTTTAGGCAAACCCGTAGGCAGTGACAGCAAAAACGAAAAATCCACTTATGTGTCATTAAAGGGCCTGGAACAAGCCAAAGCCGATGTGGCAGAAATCTCTGCAAGAGCAATTGACACACTGGATTCTTTGCCTTATGAAAATCCTTTCCTTAAAGACCTTATCAATATGCTTATAAACCGTGAAAAATAATCTATGCTCAAAAAAAGACAGCAATATGAAACCCCGTTGAAGTAATCTTCAACGGGGTTATTTTATTCGCCTTCTACGTTTATCTGGCACATTTTCATGGTTTCAAGGGCCGCCTTGTGGGTGGCGGGGTTTACACCTGCACAGCATCGTGCATCCACAGTGATTGGCACATCGGGGAAGGTGGCTTTGAGTATCAATGCATTTGACACCACACAAATATCTGTGCAAAGACCGACAATTTCAATCTCATCAAAGTTATAATCTCCCCATCCCGTCCATCCGAAAGAGGGTTTGTCAATGATGGTATCTCCTTCCTCACAAAGGCCTTCGGCTATCTCCCATCCGTAAGCGCCTTTGATACAATGCTCGACGGGGAGTTTTTTGCCCTCGGAGGTTTCGAGGTAATTCTCGCCGTGGGTATCACGGGTAAATATTATCTCATCTCCGCTTTTGCGGTAATTTTCTATCTTGGCTTTCACGTTATCTACAATTGCCACTGCCTCACCCGTGCCCAGAGCACCGTCTATAAAATCGTTTTGCATATCAACAACTATCAATGTCTTTTTCATAAATATCCTCCCATACTACCCTATAAGCGGGTGAATTCTTTTAACCAGATACGCGGAAACAGCAACTTTACAGATATCCGCCGGTAAAAAGGGCAATACCAGTATTTTTAAAATATCAACTGTGTTTGCGCCCTGACCGTAAAGCAGCAGATACCACATAATTTCACACACATAACACACTATTGCGGCTGCCGCCATTGAAAGAACAAGAGGCAGACTCTTTCTGCCGAAACGTTCAGCAGAAAAGCCTACTATTAAAGTTGCCAACACAAATCCCAAAACATATCCGCCCGTGGGCGAAAAAATTGCCGCACTGCCGTTTTTAAAAGACGAAAACACGGGAAGTCCTATAAGTCCCAACAGTATATGGCACAGTATACAAAGCAAAGAAAGTTTTGCACCCAAAACTCCAGAAAGGACAAACACTCCCAGAATTTGCAGTGTAAAAGGCACAGGAGAAGGAACACTTATCCAACCGCACACGGTTAACAGTGCCACACCAAATGCAACATACATAAGTTGTGACGTTTTACTATACTTATTATTCACCGAAAAGCCTCACTAAATTCTCTTTGGCAACTTTGTACCTGTCTGTTTCCTCTATTTTTCTTATGTAGGATTCTACATCTGTCTTATCCATATCAAGAACAGGCTTTTTGCCTGACGGGTTGATTTTCTCCGCCGTAAGGCCGGGGCCTATATGCAAATTGCCCGTTGCATCAAACAACCGTTGATGGTCTTTTTCCGTTACGGTTATTTTTGCAGTATCAAACTCAAAATTGATGCCGTTTTGCTTTTTACACTTTCCCGACAGTTCAACAGAGAACGGCGATACGCCATCGGTTTTAGTCAAACGGATATTGGCTTGTCCTGTTTTAAAATCAACGGTTGACTCGCTTACTGTTTCCGTCGCGATGCCGTTGCGGACAACGGTTATCACAGTTTTATCAGAAAATCCTTTCTTTTTCATACTGTGATTACCACGCGTCACACAGTCAAAAACAAAACTGTTTTCAGCACCCGATACATTGACCGACACCGCCATATCATTACACATATCGTCAGTATCGCCCAGAGTGAATTTAAAATCCAAAACTGTGGCGTGGGTATTTTCCGTATATTCTGATACAAACTCTATACTGACTATCTTGCCGTCATATTCGCCAACCGTCATATAAACACCGTCGGAAAAAGTTATTCCGTCATTAAGACGACGTGCCACTTCGGTTATATCTTTATAAAGGTTTTTGTAAACCGTTGAAGATTTATTTACAAAAATCTCATCACTTAAAACAGTATCACAAATCAGTGCAAGTCTGTTTTTAAGTTCATCTTCGTCAAAATCAAAGACGAAAGTTCTTACCTTTACAGCCTTTCCGTTTATGTAAAATTCACTCTTGCCAAGGTATTTTCCTTTGGATAAAGAAATTGCCCTGTCGGCTTGTTTCTTTATCTGCTTTACACTTTTATCGGTTAAAATTTTTGACAGTGGAAATATACCGGAATAAGAAATGTCCGCTTCTTCGGCGATTGAATCCAAATACAAAGCCTTCCTGAATCCGCTGTTATT
>SVKG01000072.1 GCA_015068565.1 Oscillospiraceae bacterium
GACGAGTTTATGGAGTTGTTGCTTCGTGATTATGAAACCATGTATAAAAACAATATTGACTTAAACGATAAACTCAATATGCTCAATAATGCTTTGGAGCATTATAAGGCAATTGAGGAAACCATGCAGAACGCGCTTTTGGTGGCACAGAGTACGGGAGACGAGATGCGCCGTAACGCTGATGAAAAAGCACGGCTCATAGTTGAGGCAGCGGAAAAGAAAGCAAGAGAGATAATGTCTGAGGCAACCCGTGCTTCGTCGGATGCTATGCGGGATGCCGAGACTGTAAGACGTTCAACAGAACTTTTCAAGGCACAGATGATAGGGATGTTCACATCGCAGATAGATGTTTTAAAAAACGAACATAAATCAAAAGAAACTTCATTCAAAGAGATACCGGTATCAAATACCGACACCGCTCAGGAAGCGTAATATAATTTAACATAGAGTTAGGAGTTGTAGCAAATTGGAACAGCAGGATTACGGTAAGACACTGAATCTTCCCAAAACAGAGTTTTCCATGAGGGCAAACCTTCCCCAGAAGGAACCCGATATGGTAAAAAAATGGGATGAAGACAGAATGTATTATAAACTTATGGAGCATAATGCGGGTAAACCCAAATTTATCCTCCACGACGGACCTCCCTTTGCAAACGGGGATATCCACTTGGGCCATGCCCTTAATAAGATATTGAAAGATATCATTGTCCGTTATAAAAATATGACAGGCTATCAGGCACCTTTTGTGCCCGGTTGGGATACCCACGGACTGCCTATTGAGATTCAGGCAATCAAAAAACTCAAAATCAATAAAGAAGAACTCAGTCCCGTTAAATTCAGAGAAATCTGCCACGAGTTTGCCACCAAGTATATTGATAATCAGAAAGAGCAGTTCAAACGCCTTGGTACTTTGGGTGATTACGATACACCTTATATCACTTTAAATCCTGAGTTTGAGGCAAAGCAGATAGAAGTTTTCGGCAAAATGGCAGAAAAAGGCTTTATATACAAAGGTAAAAAGCCTGTATACTGGTGTACTGATTGCGAAACCGCTCTTGCAGAAGCAGAGATTGAATACGGTGAGGATAAGACCAATTCAATCTACGTTAAGTTTGCCGTTGCAGATGATAAGGGTGTGTTTGACGGCTTTGATAAGAGCAAGATATTCTTCGTTATCTGGACAACTACCACCTGGACATTGCCCGGTAATGTGGCTATTGCGCTTAATCCTGCTTTTGAATATGCGCTTGTTTCTGCCAGAGGCGAGTATTATGTTATAGCAAGAGACCTTGTTTCTGTATTCGCCGGTGTTGTTGGAATAGATGATTATGAAATAGTTAAAACCTTCTCAGGTGCTGACTTTGAAAACATCACCTGTCAGCATCCTTTCCTCGACAGAAAATCGCTTGTAATCCTTGGCGACCATGTTACATTGGATGCAGGTACCGGATGCGTTCATACAGCCCCGGGTCACGGTGCAGAGGACTATGTTGCATGTAAAGATTATGATTTGCCCATCGTAGTTCCCGTTGACAGTAAAGGTTATCTCACAGAAGAGGCAGGACATTTTGCCGGTCTTTTCTATGAAGAATCCAACGAAAAGATTATCGAGCAGTTGACCTCTACCGATTCTCTTGTAAAAGTTGAGCCTATAATACATCAGTATCCCCATTGTTGGAGATGCGGTAAGCCGATTATTTTCCGTGCTACCGAGCAGTGGTTTGCATCAATAGATGCTTTTAAAGATGATGCAATCAAAGCAGTTGATTCAGTTAAATGGGTTCCCAAGTGGGGCGAAGAAAGAATCAGAAAAATGATTCAGGACCGCGGTGACTGGTGTATTTCCCGTCAGCGTTTGTGGGGAGTTCCCATTCCGATTTTCTATTGTAAAGATTGCGGTAAGGAACATATCACTCCCGAAACAATAAAGATAATCTCTGACTTGTTCAGAGAAAAAGGCTGCTCATCATGGTATGCTATGGATGCAAGTGAGATTCTCCCTGCCGGTTATAAGTGTACAGAGTGTGGCTGCACAGAGTTCACCAAGGAAAAAGACATTATGGACGTGTGGTTTGACTCCGGTTCGTCACACTTTGCCGTTTGTGAGCAGAGAGAAGATCTCCAATGGCCTGCTGACCTTTATCTTGAAGGTAACGACCAGTACAGAGGTTGGTTCCAGTCGTCAATGCTGACGTCAGTTGCCGTAGCGGGAAAAGCACCTTATAAAGAGGTTCTGACCCACGGTATGACAATCGACGACGACGGCAGAAAAATGTCAAAATCAAAGGGTAATGTAGTAAACCCGCTTGATGTTGCAAATAAATACGGCGTAGATATTCTCCGCCTGTGGGTTGTTACAGCCGACTTTAAAACGGATATGCGTATGAGCGAAAGTATCTTGAAGCAACTTTCCGAAAGTTACCGCAAGATTCGTAACACAGCCCGTTATATACTGGGTAACCTTTATGATTTCAACCCCGACACAGATATGGTTGAAACAGCCGATTTGCTCGAAATAGACCGTTGGGCACTTTCTAAGGCAAATGCGCTTGTATCCAAAGTTCGCGGCGGATATGACGAGTATGATTTCCATATTCTCTATCACGCAATTCATAACTTCTGCGTAGTAGATATGAGTAACTTCTACCTTGATGTTATCAAAGACAGACTCTACACCTCCAAGGCAAGCAGCGCTGAGCGCAGAAGCGCACAGACAGCCATTTATAAGATACTCGGTATTCTTGTTAAACTTCTTGCACCTGTTCTTTGCTTCACCGCAGAGGAAATCTGGGCAGAGATGCCACACGTTTCAACAGATAATCTGTATAGCATAATGTTTAACGATATGCCCGAGAGTTGCGGATGCAGCCTTTTGAATGACGAGGCACTTAACGACAAGTACGATATGTTGCTTAAAGTTCGTTCAGATGTTGCAAAAGCATTGGAGATTGCAAGAAATGACAAAGTTATAGGCCATTCACTCAATGCCCATGTAACACTTGTTGCTGATGGTGCAACTTATGATTTCTTGAAAGCCAACGAGGCAGATCTTGTAACAGTGTTCATTGTTTCCGGCGTAAGCGTGGAAAAAGGCACCGATGACAGTGCCTACAAAGCAGAAGAGGTAGCCAACCTTTCTGTTAAGGTTACTGTTGCTGAGGGCGAAAAGTGTGAGCGTTGCTGGATGCTCAGCAAAACAGTGGGTACAGATAAAGATCACCCCACACTTTGCGCAAGATGTGCTGAGGCAATTTCAGAATAATTTATTGCGGAGCGGAGTACAATCCGCTCCGTTTGTCTGTAAAAGGAGACAGTATGGACAATAAACTTCTTTTGGATTTTGGACTGACCACAACTCAGGCGGAGCAGTTTGAAACATACTTTAACCTGCTGGTAGAGTGGAACGAAAAAATCAACCTTACGGCAATAACTGAGGAGAACGAGGTTATCACAAAGCATTTTATAGATTCGCTTATGTGCTTTGAGAGCGGAGTTTTAAATGACGGCACAAGGGTTATAGATGTAGGCACCGGTGCAGGATTCCCCGGAATCCCTCTTAAAATCGCCGCTCCCGGAATCGAGGTCACATTGCTTGACTCTCTTGCAAAACGCCTTAATTTTTTAAACGAAGTAACCGACAAATTAAATCTTGACTCAATCACCACGGTTCATGCAAGGGCCGAGGACGGAGGCAGAGATGATAATTTACGGGAGCAGTTCGATGTTGCAACCTCCCGCGCAGTTGCCAATCTTTCTACATTGAGTGAGTTGTGTCTGCCTTTTGTTAAGGTGGGAGGGTACTTTATAAGTATGAAAGGCCCGGGAGTAGAGGAAGAACTTGCCGCTGCTAAAAATGCAATCAAAATCCTCGGCGGCAAAGTGGAGAAGGTAGTTCCTTACGAAATCCCCACCACAGATTTAAAGCATAATCTTGTTATTATCCGCAAAATTGCCAAAACACCTTCAAAATATCCGCGAATGGCACCCAAACCTTCAAAAACTCCCATTAAATAATCAGGCATTTAGCCGTTTCTGTCGATATTTTGCGAACGATTTTATTTCCCAAGCCAATAAATATGTGCTATACTCAATATATGTAAAAAATTTCCATTTTTTAACAAAAGAGGAGGCACGATTTATGATGGATATGCTGTCAATGATTAAGGAACAATGTGTATCTAAGGATAATGTTTTGCAGATTTCGGTGGATAAAATATTGCCAAACCCCTTTCAACCGCGTAAATCCTTTGACGGAATCGCTCTTGAAGAGATGAGCCGTTCAATAAAGCAATACGGGGTACTGCAACCGATTACGGTAAGGAAGATTTCACCAACTCTTTATGAACTCATTGCAGGAGAGAGGAGACTCCGTGCCTGTAAATTTGCGGGTCTTACAAAGATTCCTGCCATAGTGGTAGAGATGAACGATTGTGACAGTGCCGGTGCGGCACTTGTTGAAAATCTCCAACGTGAGGATTTGTCTTTTATGGAAGAGGCAGAGGCGTACAATTCCCTTATGGCGTTACATGGTTTTACACAGGAGCAGATAGCCCTTCGTCTTGGTAAAAGTCAGTCGAATATAGCAAATAAGTTAAGACTGTTGCGCTTGTCTGACAAGGTAAAAAGAATAGTTGCGGAAAATAATCTTACCGAGCGTCATGCACGGGCACTTTTAAAATTGCCTGATGAGGGAAAACAACTTGAAGCCCTCAAAAAGGTATGTGATAGTTCCTGTAATGTAAGTGAGACGGAGAAGATAGTAGAAAACCTTTTAAAGGAAAAAACAGAAAAATCCCCCAAGCGTACTGCCATGCTTAAAGATGTACGGATTTTTATGAATACCATAAACAGGGCAGTATCGGTTATGATAGAGTCGGGTATAAATGCCGAGTCTAAACAGACGGAATTTGAGGGGTATTATGAATATGTTATTAAAATCCCAAAGAATATGATGTAGGAGAAAAGTATGAGAAATTTGGCGTCACCCGTTGTAATAAAATCAATACTGGCAGAGAAGGGTTTCAGATTTTCCAAATCATTAGGGCAGAATTTTCTTATAGATGAAGATGTGCTGGACAGTATTGTGGAGGGCAGCGGGATAAACAGTGATACATACGTACTCGAAATCGGACCTGGCTTCGGCACTCTCACCCAGCGACTTTGCGGTGTTGCCAAAAAGGTTGTTGCTGTTGAGATAGATGATATGGCAGCCGATATCCTTGCCGAAAATCTTGCCGAATGTGATAATCTTAAAATTGTAAGAGGCGATATTTTAAAGATAGACCTTAATGCTCTTATAAAAGACGAATTCGGCATATCCGATGCACGTGACGGCAGAATTAAAGTCGTGGCAAATCTGCCGTATTATATCACCACGCCGATACTTATGCTTCTTATAGAGGGCGGATTCCCCATAGAGTCTGTCACCGTAATG
>SVKG01000073.1 GCA_015068565.1 Oscillospiraceae bacterium
AGAATCAAGTCCGTCCATAGTGGAAGATTTAATCGGCAAACCTATAACCGGCAATATAGTATGCGCCGCAATCACACCACCCAGGTGAGCAGCCTTACCTGCCGCCGCTATAATTACTCCGATTCCGTTGTTCTCCGCTGATTTGGCAAATACCTCTGCTTCTTCCGGAGTTCTGTGGGCTGATATTACATTTACATCCACCTCAATGCCAAACTCCTTTAAAACTTTTATACAAGGAACGAGAACCGGAAAATCCGAATCACTCCCCATTACTATCGCTGCTTTTGGTGCCATACTGATTCCTCCTGTAAATTTAAAAAGTTTATGAATTTTAACACAAAAACCACGACCGCAATAAAGCAGCCGTGGAGTTTATTATCTTGCTTTGGTGGCTATCTCGCTTACTATATCGGTAATGAAAGAATCGAGTGAGGTGCTGCCTAAGTCACCGTTTTTACGGGAACGTACTGATACTTCATTGTTCTCAATCTCTTTATCGCCCAAAATAAGCATATAGGGAACTTTTTCAAGTTGTGCCTCACGAATCTTATAACCGAGTTTTTCGTTTCTTAAATCGGTTTCCACACGGATACCCGCGTTAATGAGAGCATCCCGTACTTTTTCGGCGTACTCAAAATGACGTTCAGAAACAGGTATAATCTGAACCTGAGTGGGTGAAAGCCATGTTGGGAATGCACCCGCATATTTCTCGATAAGAAGAGCGAGTGTTCTCTCGTAACAGCCGATGGATGTTCTGTGAATGATATAAGGATTTTTCTTGCTGCCGTCGCTGTCAGTATATTCCATACCGAATTTCTCTGCCAACATCTGATCCACCTGAATAGTTACAAGAGTATCCTCTTTACCAAATACGTTTTTAATCTGTATGTCAAGTTTAGGACCGTAGAATGCGGCTTCACCGATACCAATCTTATAATCAATGCCAAGGTCGTCAAGAATATTCTTCATTGTACCCTGTGCCTCATCCCACTGCTCCGCAGTACCGATATATTTATCACGGTTATCGGGATCCCACTGGGAAAATCTGTACGACACATCCTCGAAAAGACCAAGCACATCAAGCATATAGTTGGTCATTTCAAGACACTTGCGGAACTCGTCGGCAAGTTGGTCTGGACGGCACATAAGGTGACCCTCGGATATAGTGAACTGACGTACACGGATAAGTCCGTGCATCTCACCGGAGGCTTCATTCCTGAACAGTGTAGAAGTTTCATTATATCTTAACGGAAGGTCACGGTAACTTCTCATTCTGCTGAGATATGCCTGATACTGGAAAGGACAAGTCATAGGACGGAGCGCAAAAACTTCTTTATCTGTGCTCTCGTCACCCATTACGAACATTCCGTCTTTATAATGGTCCCAGTGACCGGAAATTTTATACAAATCACTCTTTGCCATATAAGGAGTTTTGGTGAGTAACCAACCGTGAGCCGCTTCGTAATCTTCAACAAATCTTTGGAGAATCTGTATCATCTTGGCGCCCTTGGGAAGCAAAATCGGCAATCCCTGACCAATTGAATCCACGGTAGTGAATATCTCTGCCTCTCTGCCGAGTTTGTTATGGTCACGTTTTTTTGCCTCTTCGGTCATCTCTATATACGCTTTGAGTGCATCTTTATTATCAAATGCTGTACCGTAGATTCTTTGGAGCATTTTGTTTTTCTCATTACCTCTCCAATATGCGCCTGTTACACTCAAAAGTTTAAATGCTTTGACAACGCCTGTATTATGCGCATGGGGACCTGCGCACAGGTCGGTAAATTCACCCTGTGTATAAAACGAAATAACAGCGTCTTCGGGCAAATCGTTAATCAATTCAACTTTATAATTTTCCCCCTTGCTCTCCATAAGTTTAACCGCCTCTGCACGGGGAAGTTCACTTCTTACGAGGGGAAGTCTTTCTTTAATGATTTTCTTCATCTCATCCTCAATCTTTTTGAGGTCATCGTTACTGAGGGATGTGTCTATATCAAAATCATAATAAAAACCGTTTTCAACCGCAGGACCAATAGCAAGTCTGGCAGAGGGATACAGTCTCTTTACTGCCTGAGCAAGAACGTGAGATGCTGTATGACGAAGTATTTTCTTGCCATCCTCATGCTCAAAAGTAAGGAGTTCAATCTCACAATCTTTATCAACAACAAACCCTGTTTCCACAACATTTCCGTCAACCTTCGCGCCAAGAACACTCCTTGCAAGAGTTTCATCAACAGCAACGGCAAGTTCATAAACCGAAACGGGATTATCAAATTCTTTTTTACAATCTTTAAATGAAACAGTAAACATAATATTCCTCCTATATACAACCAATATATATTATAGTTTTTTTCGCGTCGGTTGTCAAGATTTTATATACACAAAAAAGCAAAAAAAGAGCCTTAAAAAGGCTCTTTTGCTACAATCAAACGATTATTGTATTTTTTCCACATCGGCAATACTGATTTCACGGGTATGCTGGGTGTGGAACCACTCTTTTTTATTCTTATTTATACATCCGATCACCGTTATGGGCATCCATGTGAGTGAATAAATGGAATATGTTATATAACCCCATATAAGTTTTTTGTTGATACATTTTTTCTCAATGGTAATAACAATGGGCATATACAGAAATTCAACAGCAACAAAAGCATTCCACACAAACGGATTTTCAAACAAATACCAAAGCTGGAAAAAGCCAAGATTACCGTCAGGATAAAAAGTCTGTGCCCACGCCATAAAGGTGATAACCGAAACACAGAGAACTTTAAGGGGATTTAAAAGGTAAATTCCGCAGTCGAAAGCGGACCAGTCCCTATCTTTTATAGCCTTTGCAAACAACTTAACAGAAAATCTTGAAGCAACGTCAGCATGACCCTGCATCCAGCGGACACGCTGTTTCCAGGATTGTGACATGGTAAGGGGTTTTTCATCATACACTTTTGCATGATAAGCCCATCCTACCTTTTCACCCTCCAAAGCAAGACGCGCGGTAAACTCCATATCCTCTGTAAGACAGGTTGCTTTCCACCCTATCCTTTTGAGAAGTTCAGTTTCAAGAATAAAACCTGTACCGCTGAGCTGACAGGTTACGCCAAGATTATACCGGGCTGTCTGGAAAAGTCTTGAAATTGACCAGAATGAAATGGAATATGCACATGTTATCCATGAATCAAAGGGGTTTTTACTGTCAATATAACCCTGAACAACCTTGTAACCTTTATTTACTTCGTTATTCATTGCTGCAAGATAATTTTCGTCTACAATATTATCCGCATCAAAAATGGATACGTAATCATATTTCTTATCCATCTTAAAAATCTTATCGAACATCCATTCGAGCGCATAACCTTTACCGCGAAGGTCTTTATTTTCGCGCTCAAAGACAATCGCACCCTTTGCCGCGGCGTTCTCGGCGGTTTTGTCAGTACAGTTATCTGCAATTACAAATATATCATACGCTTCCCTGGGGTAGTTGAGTTTATTAAGGCTATCAACCATATTGCCTATAACCACCTCTTCGTTATGCGCCGCAACAACAAGCGCAAACGTGTGTATGTCATTCTTATCCGCCTTGGCGTTATTCTTCCTGTTATACCATCCAAACAAAGACACGCCGAAATAATATCCGCCGTAAAGCAAAACAAAAATCTGCAACGTAAGACTAATGGCAAATATAAGGGGATGCACATTACTCAATTCCTGCAAAAATATCACCTCGAAATATATTAACAACAAAACTGTGTTTACATTCTTTATTTATCCTGTTAATTATATATCACCTTTTTCCAATTTGCAACACTAATTTTTACCAAAAAACCAAATTATTATATAGGATTTATGCTCATATTCTCGTTTTTTTGCGGCATTATGCATAAAATCGTGGTTTTTGGAGGAATCTTTGATGTTGACCATCGTCGTTTGATATACTATAATATATTATATAAAATACAAATTATCACACGAGGTTTGATATGAAACAAAACACTAAATTTGTTTGCAGAACTTGTGGCTACGAAGCATCCAAGTGGTTGGGTAAGTGTCCCTCCTGCTCTAACTGGAACACCTTTGACGAGGTAGAGGCTGTGTCGGAGGGAAAATCTGCATATTCCAAGAAACCGCCAAAATCCGTGTCTTCCGATGCTTCAATGCCCAAAAAACTCCACGAAATAAAGTACGAAACTGACAATCGCATTAAAACCAAAAACAAAGAATTAGACCGTGTATTGGGCGGAGGCATTGTTACCGGCTCACTCATTTTAGTTGGCGGCGATCCGGGTATAGGCAAGTCAACACTTCTTTTGCAGATATGCAACAATCTGGGTGACAGTGGCAAAGTCCTTTACATTTCAGGGGAAGAATCGGAAAGTCAGATTAAAATCCGTGCCGACAGGCTCAATACACGAACAGAAAATCTTATGATTTTAAGTGAGACGAATCTCAACAACATTTTATATCACGCCACGGAAATTAAACCCCATGTAATTATTATTGACTCTATACAGACAATTTTCAACCCCGACGTACCCTCTGCTCCGGGCAGTGTGGGTCAGGTGAGGGAAGCAACGCATTTTCTTATGCGATTGGCAAAAGAAAACAACATTGCTGTATTCATTGTTGGGCATGTAACAAAAGACGGCAATATTGCAGGACCGAAAATTTTAGAACACATGGTTGACTGCGTATTATACTTTGAAGGCGACAGATACCAATCATACAGAATACTCCGCACTGTAAAAAACAGATTCGGCTCTACAAACGAAATAGGAGTTTTTGAAATGAAAGACGACGGACTGTCGGAAGTAGAAAATCCGTCAGCCATGCTTATATCGGGACGGCCAAAAAATGTTCCCGGCTCAACGGTTGTGTGTACATTAGAGGGTACACGCCCTGTACTTGCAGAGGTTCAGGCGCTTACCGCCACCACAGGTTTCGGTATGGCACGTCGTGCCGCAACGGGACTTGACTACAACAGAGTGGTTTTGCTCATAGCTGTGCTTGAAAAGAAACTCGGATACAATATGCAAAATCAGGATGTGTACATAAATGTTATCGGCGGAATAAAAACTACCGAAACGGCAACTGACCTTGCAGTTATTCTCTCTATTGCTTCAAGTTGCAAAAACTTTATAATTGACCACGAAACAATCGTATTTGGCGAGGTGGGTCTTACAGGTGAAGTCCGTGCAATAAGTCATATTGAAAAAAGAATAATCGAAGCGAAAAAACTTGGATTTAAACGATGTCTTATTCCAAGTTCCAATCTTAAAGGAATCAAAAAAATTGACGGAATTGAAATTATAG
>SVKG01000002.1 GCA_015068565.1 Oscillospiraceae bacterium
AGCCGTTACCGGAAAGCCAATCAAGTTTGCCGGTATGGGCGAAAAACTTACTGACCTCGATTACTTCTACCCCGACCGTATGGCATCGAGAATCCTCGGTATGGGCGATGTGCTTTCTCTTATTGACAAGGCTCAACAGGCGTTCGACGAAAAGAAGGCTGTTGAACTTGAAAAGAAAATGAGAGAGCAAACCTTTTCCCTCGAAGATTATCTCGAACAGTTACGGCAGATGAAGAACATGGGCTCACTTACTGACCTTATCGCTATGATACCCGGTATGAACAGCAAAGCCCTCAGCGGTGTTGACATTGACGAGCGCAGACTGCTCAGAGTCGAGGCTATCATAACCTCAATGACCATGGATGAACGGCTCAAACCCGAAATCATAAATTCATCACGCAAAAAGCGTATTGCTGACGGCAGCGGCGTCAAGGTGCAGGATGTAAATACTCTGCTCAAACAGTTTGAACAGATGTGCAAAATGATGAAACAGTTTTCTAACCCAAAACTTATGAAACGCCAGATGCGTTCCATGGGCAGATTTATGAGATAACAATTTTTATGTTATATATATCTTTTCTTTATCACTTTAAGGAGGTGAACACTAATGGTAAAAATCAGACTTAAAAGAATGGGTGCTAAAAAGGCTCCTTTTTACAGAGTTGTTGTTGCAGATTCCAGATATCCCAGAGACGGTAGATTCATCGAGGAAATTGGTACTTACAATCCTTTGACAGATCCCGCAACCATCAATATCGACAAAGAAAAAGCAGCTAAATGGCTCAGCAACGGTGCACAGCCCACCGATACAGCAAGAGCTCTTCTCAAAAAGAGCGGTGTTTTACAATAATCGTATAAAGGAGTAATTCAACATGAAAGAATTGCTTGAATACATTGCCAGATCTCTTGTTGATTATCCCGACGACGTAAAAGTTGAGCAGAAAGGCTCAGAGGACTCTATCGTTTTGGAACTTCACGTTAACGAAAGCGATATGGGTAAGGTAATCGGCAAGCAAGGCAGAATCGCAAAATCTATTCGTTCTGTTATGAAAGCTGCTGCAAGTAAAAACAACGTAAAGGTTTCTGTTGACATAGTCTGATACGGACTTTCCACGATAGCACAGCAGTCAAATGCTGTGCTATTGTAGGTTAAAAGGATGATTAAAATGAATAATGATTTCCTTGAAATAGGCAAAATAGTAAATACTCACGCCCTCAGGGGCGCTATGAAGATGGTTGTCTGGGCGGACTCTACCGACGTGCTTGACACTCTGGACTGTCTTTACGACGAAAACGGCACCTGCTATGAAATTAAGTCGGTATCGTACCCCAAAGACAACGCGATTATAAAACTTTCAGGAATTGATTCCATTGAGCAGGCAGAAATGTTCAAAGGCAAAATCCTGTATGTAAAACGTGACGCCTTTAACCTGCCCGAGGGTGTGTACTTTGTGGCAGACCTTATAGGGTCAAAGGTTTACGAAGACGACAGATTACTTGGAAAAATAGAC
This sequence comes from Oscillospiraceae bacterium, assembly GCA_015068565.1. Taxonomy (GTDB): domain Bacteria; phylum Bacillota; class Clostridia; order UMGS1810; family UMGS1810; genus SIG455. The sequence goes on from SVKG01000002.1 coordinate 1,512, forward strand.
GACGTATTCCCCGCGGGTGGATGTGATGTGTACTCCATCAAAGGCGACAGCCACATCCTGTTCCCCGCTTTGAAAGAAAACGTCGTTTCAGTTGATATACAAAACAAAGTTATAAAAGTTAGAATTCCCGAAGGGTTGCTTGATTGATTTATGATATTCGATATCCTGACCTTATTTCCCGAAATGTTTGACGGTGTCCTTAACGCCAGTATGCTGGGCAGGGCTATGGAAAAAGGTATTTTAGAATTTAATACTGTAAATATACGCGACTTTGCCGACAACAAGCACAACAGAGTAGACGATGCCCCCTACGGCGGCGGCAGAGGAATGGTAATGCAGGCACCGCCCATATACAGCGCATACGAAAGCATTGTCCGTCTCCGCGGCAAAAAGCCACATCTTATATATATGTCACCCAAGGGGAAAACACTTACACAACAAGATGCCATTCGTCTGTCAAAGATGGACTCGGTGGCAATACTGTGCGGTCACTACGAGGGTGTAGATCAGCGTATTATTGACGAAATTGTGGACGAGGAAATCTCTATCGGCGATTATGTTCTTACCGGCGGCGAACTCCCTGCCATGGTACTTATCGACACTATCAGCCGTATGATTGACGGGGTACTGTCAAACGAGGACAGTTTTACCGACGAATCCCATTTTAACGGGCTTTTAGAATACCCGCAGTACACAAGACCTTATGAATTTCACGGTGTGTGTGTACCTGACGTTCTTATGTCGGGAAACCATGCCAACATCGCCAAATGGCGCAGGGACAAATCTGTTGAACTCACCGGAAAACTCAGACCTGATATGCTGAAAGGACTGGACCAGAATGACGATTAACAGTGTATATATCAAAAGTTTCGGAAAACTCCGGGACAAAGACTACATACTCGACGACGGATTCAATGTAATATTCGGTAAAAATGAATCGGGCAAAAGTACTTTTTTGTCTTTTATCCGGTTTATGTTTTACGGTGCAAAAAAACAACGTGGCAAAGAGATATCCTTCCGCGACAAATACACTCCCTGGAACGGAGAAAATATGGAGGGAGAACTGGTATACACACACAAGGGTACCCAATATTCCCTGTCACGTTCAATCTCTGCCTCAGGCAGAAAATCAGAGGTAAAACTTATCAACAAGTCCACCGGAGAAGAAATAAACCTTACCACAGATGAAGTGGGCACAGAGATTTTCGGTATGAGCGAACAGACCTTTTTAAGAACTCTGTTCATATCCTCAGAGGGAACAAAAATTGACTCCGACGGAGAAATACTTGCCAAGATATCAAATGTTTCACAAAGCGGGGAAGAAACCTCCTCATATCAGGCTATTGCTCAGCAGCTCAAAGAAAAGGCTGCCAATCTTGATTCAAGACGAGGCAGTGCTGTTATCCCCTATCTTGAAAATGAAATTGAATCCTTACTGGAAAAGAAACAAAAACTGATAACTGCCCGTGATGAAAAAAGCACGGCTGCACAGCGTCTTGAAAATGTAAAGGCGCAGTTGGACGACGCCCTTAAAGAACAGGCGTTACTCGCCGATACTATGGAAAAATTAAAGCGGTACAGAGATTTCTCCGCATACAAAAAAGCCGAGGAAAAACTCAACAATGCCGCCGAGGATGTTGAAAAAGCAAAAGGTGACCTATCCAGTGTTCAAGGGGTTGACAATGAATTTTTGAAAAACATCTCTCCTGAGGAAGAAGAAATTATACTTGCAGATACATCAAGCCAGAGCGTTGCGGACCAGACGGAGCAGGTGGTACTTAAAAACAAAGCCGTATCCTCTAAAACAACGGGTTTTGTATTTGCTGCCCTCACGGCGGTATCGGCAGTTATATCACCCTTTATACACATCGCTTTGCTCACCCTTGCCGCAGTGTTTGGCATTTTATCGGCGTTCTCATTTGTTTCATCAAAAAAAGCAAAGGACAAAGCCGATGCTCTTACAGAAAAAATGAGATTTGCGCAGGACACAAAAAAGCAGGTGCTCAGCAAATACGGGCTGGAAAGCACCGAGCATTACAGACTTATAAAGCGCACTGCCGCAGACACATCTGCAAAGGCTGAACTTTTAAAATCCAATGCAGATGCCGCACAGAAAAGGTACAACGAGTGCAAAGAGGAATTTGACTCAATATCTGCCGGTATAACAGCAAAATACGGCAGCACTGACAAGTTCGAAGCAGAGCCTGTATCGGCAAATGAAGAAGAACTTACAAAAAAAATCAAGGATGCCGAGCAGAAAATCTTGAATCTTACCGGAGATAATGTTAAAATTAAGATTGAGGCAGATTCCGTTGACGGGCTTACAGAGGAAATCAATCAGGCGGACTGCGTAGTTGCCGATCTTAAAGAGCGCCTTGACGATGCAAGAGGCGATCTTCGTATTATCAATCTTGCAAAAGAGATTCTGGACGAATCCTACGAGGAAATCAAGAGCAATTTTGCGCCGCGTCTTGCCGCAGCAACACAGCGTATTTTTAACGCGCTGACCGGCGGCAAATACGGCGAGGTTACGGTAAACGACAAGTTTGAAATACAGATTCGACACGAGGGAAAATACGAAAATTCAAATTATTTCAGTTCGGGCACAATTCAACAGTTGTATTTTTCTTTAAGATTAGGTATAATAGAATTACTGGCAGAGAATTTTCCTTTATTTATCGACGACGCATTCATCACTTATGACGATGAACGCTTCAATCAGGGGCAAAAGTTTTTGAAGGAATACTCCCTTAACAACCAGATCGTCTTTACAACTTGCCACCAGCGGGAAAAAGGTATGTCCGGCGCCAGTTTAACAGAGTTTTGACGGAGGTGTTTTGATTTATGGCAAATGCAAGTGTAGAATTTTTAAAAGGTAACGTTTCTATCGATAATGAAGTAATCGCACAGATTTGCGGCATTATTACCACAAGTTGCTACGGCGTTGTAGGTATGGCTTACAGTTCTAAATCAAAAGGTATTGCTTCATTGCTTGTAAAAGACAAAATCTCCAAAGGTGTAGACGTTTTTGTTTCGCCTGATAAAAAAATAAGCGTTGATATCCATATCATTATTGAATACGGCGTTAATATCCAGACTATAAGCGACAGTATTATCAATAACGTGAGATATCATCTCGGATATATGACCGGCCTTGAAATTGACCGCATCAATGTATATGTGGACGGGGCAAGAGTACGCGAATAAGAGGTGAATACCGTGATAGATATATTAACTGGGCAGTTACTTGCCGATATGATTATATCCGGCAGTAACAACCTTGCAAATAGAAAAATTGAAATTGATGATTTAAACGTGTTCCCCGTTCCTGACGGCGACACGGGTACAAATATGTCACTTACCATGCTGTCGTGCACAGAGGATGTTAATGCCGCAAGGGACAAAGGCGTAGGTGTGGTTTCAAAGACACTCTCCTCTGCAACTCTCCGTGGTGCAAGGGGCAACTCCGGTGTTATTACAAGCCAACTTATGCGTGGTATTGCCAAATGCTTTGCCAACCTTGAAACCTGCGGCAAGGCAGAATTTGCACAGGCAATGAAACTTGCTGCTGATTCGGCTTACGGTGCCGTTATGAAACCTATTGAGGGTACAATCCTCACGGTTGCAAGAGGTATAGCAGAATCCGCCGTTGCAAATGCTGAAACGGCAGAGGACGTGCTTGACCTTTTAAGAGTATGTGTAAAAGACGGTAACGACGCTCTCAACCGCACTCCCGATATGCTGCCTCAGTTAAAACAGGCAGGTGTTGTGGATGCCGGAGGTAAAGGTCTTATTTGTTTCTGGGAAGGGGCTCTCTCCTATCTTGAAACAGGCGTTATCATCCCCCGCGAAGATGCCGCATCCGAAACCGCTGCTCCCAAGGCTGAATTCAAATCACAAGAGGATATCAAGTTCAGTTATTGCACAGAGTTTCTGATTCACAAAGCAAAGGAAAATGCCGACGTTTTTAAATACAAAACAAAAATCGAAAGACTCGGGGATTGTATGGTCGTTATTGAAGATGATGATATCATCAAAACCCACATCCATACAAACGAGCCAAATATCGTCCTCGGCGAGGCTTTGAAACTTGGAGAACTTTCCAAAATCAAAATTGACAATATGAAACTCCAACACGAAAACAGACTGGTGTCTGAAACCGAGGTTGAACTGGAAGCGCAAAAAGAACCCCAACCTCCCAAAAAGTACGGATTTATTTCCGTTGCTGTGGGGGACGGTATTGTAAATACTATGACCGAACTTGGCATTGACATTATCATCGAGGGCGGTCAGACTATGAACCCCAGTGCCGAAGATATTCTAAACGCCATAGAAAAACTCAATGCAGAAAACATAATTGTTTTCCCCAACAACAAAAACGTTATACTCTCTGCCGAACAGGCAAAAAATCTTACGGATAAAAATGTTACGGTAATCTCTACAAAGAGCGTGGCACAGGCAATTTCGTGTATGATATGCTTTGACGAGGACGAGGACCTTGACGAAAATATCGAAATGTTTAACGAAACTGTTGCCAATGTACGCACGGGACAGATCACTTACGCTGTAAGAAATACCGTTGTGGAAGGTCAGAAAATCAAGCAGGGAGATATTCTCGGTATTGTTGACGGCAAACTTAAAATAGCCAAAAAATCAATCAGCAGTGCATTCTTTGCAACGGTTGATGCCGTTATCGGCGACGGTGCTGACAACATCACCGTTTTCTACGGCAAAGACGTGTACGAAAAAGACCTTGAAGAAATCAAGGAAAAACTTGACAAAAAATACAGCGACTATGATGTTTCTGTACAATACGGCGGTCAGAATGTTTATTACTATATAATCTCTGCCGAATAAAACAATTTAAACGGAGCAGAATTTTCTGCTCCGTTTTTGATTGACACAAATTTTGATTTGTATGTATTGAAAAAACGATATTTATATATTATAATATAGAAGTAGGTATTTTATTTAAAGTGAGGATTTAACATTGTATAAAGAAAAATTCGTACGCTACATAAATAAGTATCCACGACTGAAAAAAATCGCAAAGGTCGTTCTTAAATTTTTAAACGATGATGTTCCCGGTCTTACCGCCGAACTCACCTTTTATCTTATAACATCGTTCTTCCCTTTTGCCATTCTGTTACTCTCACTCATAAGCATTACTCCCCTGTCGGCAGAGGATACCATTTACCAGTTATTCTCCGCACTGCCGCAAGACGTATACGATATAATTTTTAACTTTTTAACCGGCATAACCATAAGTCCGCCTATTGTTATTTTCAGCACATTACTTGCTATGTGGTCACTGTCGGGTGCAGTATCCACCATCAGCAAGGCGCTTAACAGGATGTACGGAGCAAAAGAAACACGCAACCAATTCATTATACGGAGCATCGGCGCACTGTTCGCTTTCCTTTTGGCACTCACCATTGTTCTCGCCTTTTCAACCCTTATTCTGGGCAATATCATTGGTATGCTTATTTCCAGGTTTTTTCCGTCATTTAATGTACTGTGGCATTTTCTGCGAATTGTATTTATGTTTTTCGTTATGTTCTGTGTATTCGCTTCTCTGTACAAAATTTTGCCCGACAAAAAACTCCGTTTCAAAAATGTGTTTATCGGTGCTATTTCAACCACCCTGTTATGGAGTGGTGCATCCATAGTATTTTCGTTTTACATTGACAACTTCTCAAAGCACCACATAATATACGGATCAATCGCAGGTGTTCTGGTGCTTGTTACCTGGCTGTATATGTCAAGTTTTATAATTCTTAGCGGTGGAGAAATCAATGCTCTGATTCATCACAAAAAACACTTAACAAAATCAAATGATATAAACAAGGTTTAAATCACCTTACAAATTCATCAATTGCTGTTTGAGAGTATCTTCTGCAATTTCTTCGAGTTCACAAGGTGTTACCCGACCTTTTACAAGGCTGTCCATAAATGTGACAGCCTTTTCTTTTGAGAAAAACAAATCTTCCAGCAGTTTCGATTCAACGTCATCAGAATTGTTGTCGGACATATTTATTTCTGCACCGTAACTCACATAGTTTATATTACTGCTTTTAAAAGGTGTTTCTTTTATAACAAGGTAATATTCTAAAAGTTTTTCCTCTGAGGTTTCTTCGATTATAATTTTTTCTTTCCCGTAAAGTTCTTTTTTCATAAAATCATTCCTTTCTTATCCCAAAAAAATGGGAGCAAATCCATTATATCGTCGCCGCATACAAAAATCCAGTAAATCTTACCGACCTTTTCCGATTATCGTATCTGCATATTTTGTTTTTGTCGGTAAATACTGTTACAAAGGAGGTTTTACCATGAAAAATTGCAGAACAGACCTTGCCATAGAAGCGGCGGATTTATACAATAAAAATCCTGATGAGGTTAAAAAAATTGACGGTGTGACAGTCGAAACCGATGAAATAAAGGGCATTAAAATTACCCATGTTGAGATAACCAACAAAAACGGAGAAGAAGCCATAGGCAAAAAGCAGGGCAACTACATTACCATTGAATCGCCCAAAATAAGAGACAACGACGAAGATGCAATCGCCGCAACCTCTCAAATCCTTGCGGACAAACTCAGGGAGATTTTACATCTTAACAAAAAATCCACAGTACTTGCAGTAGGTCTCGGCAACTGGAACGTTACCCCCGACGCACTGGGCCCCAAGGTGGTTTCTAATCTTAAAGTTACCCGACATCTTTTTGAGTATGTGCCCGAACACATTGACGAAAACACCCGCTCTGTGTGTGCCGTCTCTCCCGGAGTGCTGGGTATTACGGGCATTGAAACAAGCGAAATAATCAAAGGTATAACCGATATGGTAAAACCTGATGTCATTATTGCCATAGACGCTCTCGCTTCAAGAAAAACAAACAGGATAAGCACTACCATTCAAATTGCAGATACAGGAATCACTCCCGGCTCGGGCATAGGAAACAAAAGAAAAGGTCTTGACAAAGACTATCTGGGAGTACCCGTTATAGCCATCGGTGTACCAACAGTGGTTGATGCTGCCACCGTTGCAAACGATGCTATTGAACTTTTGATAGAAAACATAAAAATGTTGTCGGACAAAAACTCCGCCATGAACAAACTTGCCGACAGTTTTGATATCGAGCACAGATATCCCCTTATAAAAGAGGTGCTCACTCCCTATGTGGGAGACCTTATTGTTACACCCAAGGAAGTAGACGGAATAATCGAGGAGGTATCCTTAATAATAGCAGATGCTATAAACGATGCCCTGTTTGGCAGCAAAGCAGGGTAATTATTGCCCCGCAACAAGCATATATATTAAGCAAATACTTCAACGGGGTATATATATGCAGAAAAAACACAGATTTTACAGACACAGAAAATTCAATACGTTTATTTTAAAAAGAACACAACTCACAACAATAATCATAGCATTGGTGTTCATTGGGGCATTGGTTTTCACCATTCCCCTCTCAAAGATGAACAGCAGTTTACTTTTATGCGCCCTGCGCCACTCTCTCCCCCCGTTGCACCTGACCGAAAGCGACACGTCAAAATCTGAAAAAAGAGATTTTGGCTCGTTATTTAATCCTCAAAGGGTACTCGCAGAATCTATCCCGTTTTTAAATCTTCCTCCGTCCGAGGAGGAATTCCAGCCTCCGGAAGACACCACCCCCGAAGCACCGCCCCCAACGCCGCCTCTGCCAGAAAACACCCACCCCATACTGAATACACAGGTTATATCAAAAAATCTTGGTATACGGAACGAAACCACATACCAACCCGATTTACAGGCTCTGCTGTCTGCTCCTTTATCTTTTAGTTCCCCCGAAATACTGATAGTCCACACCCATGCCTCGGAATCATATAAAAATGACGGGTTAAACTATTACACCGAAGGGGAATCGGACAGAAGTCTTGACACCACCCTTAATATGGTGAGAATAGGCGAAGAACTGGCAGCCGAACTTAAAGCGAGGGGATTTAAGGTTACCCACGCCAGGGATATTAACGACCACCCCTCCTACAACCAATCATACAACAGAACTCTTGATGTTATAAACAGTCATCTTCAAGCCAACGGAAACATACAGATTGTACTGGATCTGCACCGCGATGCCGCGGTCAGGTCTGACGGGACAAAGTTAAAATTTACTGCATCGGTAAACGGCGAAAGTGTTTCACAGATTATGCTTGTATGCGGGACCAACCAAAGAGGGCTGCCCAACGACACCTGGCAGGAAAATCTTAAATTTGCCCTCAAACTGCAAAATTATATGGAAAACTCATTCCCCGGTCTTGCCCGTCCGCTTAATCTCCGTCAGGAACGATTCAACACCCACGCCACAAAAGGGTCTATGATAATAGAAATCGGCACCTCGGGCAATACGTTGCAGGAGTCGTTGGGCTCGGTAAAATACCTGGCGGATGCTCTGGCGCATGTTATATCAACATCAGGCTGAAAACAATCGACGGCAATTTGCCGATTACAAAGATTTTCCCATGCAGTGCCCTGCACCGCATGGGATTTTTTTGCTTTGGTTTCATATACTTTTATGAGGTGATTTTTTATGAGAATCAAAAGCCGAATTGCTATACTTTTGTTTGTGGCCTCTGTTATAGCAGTATATAATTTTGTAAGCATCCGCACATACGAAGATGTGATAAACACCAACCTGTGCACCGAGGTAAAGTTGCCGATAGTTATGTATCACGCTTTTTTAAAAGACACATCACGGCACGGGAAGTTTATTATATCCCCCGAGCAGTTTGAAGAGGATATTAAATATATAAAAGACAAAGGCTACACGCCCATACACATCAAAGAACTTATCACCTATGTAAACGCCGAGGGCAATCTCCCCGAAAAACCTATACTGATAACAATTGACGACGGCTATTATAACAACTACATTTATGCTTTTCCGATACTTAAACAGTATGGCGTGAAAGCAGTAATTTCGCCCATTATGAAATTCAGCGAACTATACAGTCAGCACGACGAAAACAATGCCTACTACTCTCACATTACTTTTTCCCAAGCCAGGGAGATGGCCGCAACGGGGCTGGTTGAATTTCAGAATCATTCCTACGATATGCACAAGGAAAGCGGTGAACGGCACGGGGTCAGAAAAACAGATTCGGAATCTGTGGAAGAATACAGAAAAACCGTTTATGCCGACCTTTACAGGGCACATAATATGATAAAAGAAAATATAGGATGCACACCCGCTGCTTTTACTTTTCCATTCGGCTCATATAACCCTTATATCGACCAGGTAATAGACCAAATGGGCTACTCCGTAACACTGTCGTGCGAAAGCGGAATCAACTCGATATCCAAGGGTTGCTCCCTTAAAAACCTTAAACGCTTTAACCGTCCACACGGCATAAGTACAACAGAGTTCTTCGCAAAAATACTTGAATAAAAAATATTTTGATTTTTTTGAAATTTACCCTTGACAGAGCCATGTCTGTGTGCTATAATCGTTAATGTTCGTAAGCGAGTGTGCTGGAACTGGCAGACAGGCACGTTTGAGGGGCGTGTGTTTATGACGTACGGGTTCAAGTCCCGTCACTCGCATTAAAAAGCCTTAAAGGATTTTTCCTTTAAGGCTTTTTTGTGTGTAATTAGAGGGACTTGAACCCTAAGAGGGCACGAGCCGTTAAGCACAATAATCCAGCGGATTGTTGTGCAGGTGAGTGGTGCGCAGACGGGTACTGTGCGAAGCACGGTCGTCAAGCAGGAAAGACGCGAAGCGGATTTGTCCCGTCACTCGCATAAAAAGACTTGAAGATTCAATATCTTCAAGTCTTTTTTATTGTGTAATTTGAGGGGACTTGAACCCTAAGAGGGCACGATATGTCCAAGGTCAGTTTCACCATAATTTCAATAGGGAAAATTGCCATAATACTAATTGGTGATGTGTTATGAATAAATTAAAGGAACTTCGTATCAAAAAGGGTTATACACAAATCAAAATGCAGATGCTCACAGGCATTGACCAGAGTGATTATTCCAAACTCGAAAACGGCAAAAGATATTTTGCTTTTGAACAATGTCGGAAACTTGCAATAGCACTTGATACAAGTATGGACTATCTTGCAGATTTAACCGATGAAGAAAATCCGTATCCACGAAAACAATCTAAATAAATCTTTACAGCAAAAAACCGAATTGAGCAATCAATTCGGTTTTATTTTTATCTTTTTCTTTCCAGATAAGAGACCGCAGTGAGTATTCCCGTCATTATACAGCACGACACCATTGAACTGCCACCGTAACTTACAAACGGGAGTGTGATGCCCGTTAAGGGTATAAGTTTTATAACGCCCCCTACAATGATAAAAGTCTGAAAAGCAAAACTTATGACGAGTCCGAAAGTAAGCGCCTTTAAAAACTCATTTTTCGCTTTTAAACCTATTTTAAACCCACGATAGGAATATATAAAATATATCATAATAATGGCTATACCGGTGAAAATACCCATTTCCTCGCATATTGCGGCGAAGATAAAGTCCGAATGGACTTCGGGTATCAAATGCGGTGTGCCGTTACCAAGCCCTGTACCGAAATACCCGCCGGAGGTTATTGCAAAGAGTGACTGGGTAATCTGAAATCCCTTATTGGTGGCGTCCACCCAGGGGTCTAACCATGTGACGACTCTTGACTTAATATGGTCAGTAAGGAAATAGCCCCCCGCAGCACCTAAAAAAGCAAGTGCACCGTTTATAAGCATAAGCCGTTTTGAAGTATCGTACAAAAACATCATAACAAAGTACGTGAGGAAAAACACTATTGCAGTACCCCACTCCTTCTGTATAAGCATAAAGCCAAGGCAAACATACACAAATATATTTGCGACAATATCTTTTTTTGGAATGTTCCATATCTCGCCGGACAAAAGTTTATGTTTTGATTCGTCCATTGTAAAAAAACAAGCCAGGGCAAATACATAGGTTATCTTAATAAATTCCGAGGGCTGAACTGTTCTTCCGCCGATACTTATCCAGTTTTTAGAGCCGCCCCGGGTTTCTCCGAAAACAAGTGTTGCTATAAAGAGACCTATGGAGATTATGACGTACAAGATAAGAAGTTTATCCCAATGTTTAAAAAGTCTTACCGCAAGGTATCCGGCAAGAAACACTATAATTCCTGTACAAAACCAGAAAACCTGATTATATCCGTATTTTGTGTCTATCCGAAGCAACATAATAATACCTATACTGATAAGTATAGACACCATAAGAAACAGGTACACATCGCCCATATCAAGCCAATACATAAGAGCGTATATACCAATATTTACCGCAAGAATAATGGCTCCGGCGTACAGAATGTTTACATCATACGGCGTCTTATAAAAAAACAACAACACAAACCCTATGAGATTAAGCAACAGAAAATAAAGAACAGGTCGTATTCTTAATCTGCTCATGATTTAACCTCCATAACATACGGGTCAACAAACATAAATTCTACATTACCTATCTTAATCTTATCCCCGTCTTTGAGGCGAACAGGCTTTTCCAAAAGTTTTTTACCGTTTAAAAACGTGCCGTTGGTACTGCCCATATCTTTCGCATAAAATTTGCCTTCTTGCAGATATATAAAGGTATTCTCCTTCGACATAAAGGGGTCTTTGATAAACAAATCACACTTTTTGCTCCTGCCTACAAGGGTGTTCTCTTTAAGTCCGTAACTTTCGAACACTTTAAAGTCCAGATCCTTTGCAAGGGTGATTGTCTTTAAATACGCAACAGCACCGTCAAGGGAATTTTCCATACGCCTTGTGTCTGTAATATCAAGATAGATAAGTTTAATAACGCTGTATATGAACATATACACAACTACAACGAATATATATTTCAAAATATCGGCAATTATCTGGTACATACCGTCACCCCTTATAAAAGATGCGCTTTAATTGAAATACGCCTTCCACAATGCCTCTCCGCCACGAAGGGCTACTCTGCCGCCCACGATTGAATAGAGAAGTCTGCCTGTTAATTCAAATCCGTCATAGGGCGTGTTTTTACTTTTTGAAAGCATATCCGCTGCCACAACCTTATAACTTTTACTCACATCAAATATCGCAATGTCTGCAACATCTCCAACACCGATACTGCCTCTTTGTATTCCCAGAATTTTTGACGGATTAACAGACATTTTTTCCACGAGTTCGCTCAAAGTAAGGTGTCCCTTTTCAACAAGATAAGTGTAACCCAATGCAAAGGCTGTTTCAAAACCCACTATACCGTTAGGTGCTTTACTGAATTCTCCGCCCTTTTCCTCTGCCGAATGGGGCGCATGGTCAGTTGCGATTACATCAACCGTACCGTCTGCAAGACCTTCTATTATCGCAGAAACATCGTCGTTATTGCGCAAGGGAGGATTCATTTTCGCATTGGCACCGCTTACCTTAACCGCATCCTCTGTAAGCGAAAAATAATGCGGACAGGTTTCGCAAGTGATGGGCGCACCTTTTTCTTTGGCGCGGCGGATTATATCCACAGACCGACGGGTGCTGACATGGGCTATATGCACAGGGAGTTTATACTGCTCTGACAAGATGGCATCACGGGCAACCATAACCTCTTCGGATGTGGGAGAAATCCCTTCATACCCAAGGCTCTCGGCAAGTGCCCCCTCGTTCATATCACCTTTACCGAGGGAAATGTCTTCACAATGTGATATTACCGCAACGCCAAGTTGGTATGCCTTTCTCATAGCATCGAGCATCATCGCAGAGTTCTCTACCGGTCTGCCGTCATCGGACACGGCAACAACCCCTGCCTCTTTAAGCGCCTCTATATCGGTAGCATCTGCGCCACCCAGGCCTTTACTTATTGCGCCTATCGGGAACACATTTGCCATACCTGCCGCCTCGGCTTTGTCAAGTATAAACTTAACAGTTTCGGCTGTATCAATCGCAGGTTTTGTATTGGGCATACAGGCAACGGAAGTAAACCCACCGCCAAGAGCACTCTTGGTACCGGATGCGATGTCTTCCTTATACTCAAAGCCGGGCTCACGCAAGTGGCAATGCATATCCACAAGACCGGGCACAACAATATGATTTTCGACGTTGATAATCTCTGTGTCCTCCCCAACCGTGAGATTTTCGCCGATTGCAGACACTATGCCTTTTTCAATAAGCACATCCGCCACACCGTCAAACCCGTTTACCGGGTCCACTACCCTGCCGCCTTTTATAAGTATTGACATATTAAATCCCTCCGAATTCAGTTTATATTATTATACACCAACACAAAAAGTTTGTCTATACAAAAAGTCCGCTGCTATGCGGACTTTTTGGATTATTTTTGTTCGTTCTCTATGTATCTCAAAAGTCCTCTGCAACCTGCCAGGACATCTTTATATGTTCTGTCAAAATCTCCTGTGTACCAAGGGTCTGCCACATCCTCGTGAGAGGAAGCAAATTCAAGTAATTTATATACTTTTTTCTCCTTATCTTCACCTACAATCCGCAAGGTGTTACGTACATTTGCGCTATCCATACACACCAGATAATCGTATTTTGCGTAGTCGGATTTTTCCAGATGTACTGCGCGTTTATCGGCGTATGATATGCCGAAGGAGTCTAAGATTTTTGCCGTTCCGTAATGCACGGGGTTTCCTATTTCCTCATAACTCGTAGCGGCAGATGCTACATAGAATTTATCACTTGTCCCTGATTTTTGCACCATATCCTTAAAAACAAATTCCGCCATGGGACTTCGGCATATATTGCCGTGGCATATAAATAAAATTCTTATCATAACTTCACCCGTCAATATATTCTGTAAGAGTATCTTTATCAAGTTCATTATACATTACAGGCAGAATTTTGTCCACAAAAAATCAAGAAAAAAGTCCGCATCAAAGCGGACTTTTTCAATTATTTTACTATAATGCTCTCGCCGGTCATTTCGGCAGGTTTGGCCACGCCCATAATATCGAGCATTGTGGGTGCAAGGTCTGCCAGTCTGCCTGTTTTGAGTTTTACATCGCCCATACCGGTAAGGATAAGAGGAACAACATTAGTGCTGTGGGCAGTGAACACATCGCCTGTGGCGGGGTCTGTCATCTGCTCCGCGTTACCGTGGTCAGCAGTGATAAGCATAACGCCGCCCATCTCCTCAACCTTTGCAGCAATCTTACCTACGCAGGTATCAACCGCCTCAACAGCAGCAACGGCAGCCTCCATAACACCTGTATGGCCTACCATATCGCAGTTTGCATAGTTTAAAATAACAACGTCGTATTTATTGGTGTCGAGGGCTTCGAGGAGTTTGTCTGTAACTTCGTAAGCACTCATCTCAGGCTGCATATCGTATGTGGCAACCTTGGGTGATGCAACAAGTATTCTGTCCTCGCCCTCGTAGGTTTTCTCTACGCCGCCGTTAAAGAAAAATGTTACATGCGCATACTTCTCGGTTTCGGCGATACGGAGTTGTTTGAGTCCAAGTTTACTGATATATTCGCCAAAGGTGTTGACAAGTTTCTGTGGTTTGAAAGCAACCTCTACATTGGGCATTGAAGCATCGTACTGTGTCATACATACATAGTAAAGGTCTTTCTTCTCCCTCTCAAAGCCGTTAAATTCATCATCAACTAATGTCCTTGTGATTTCACGGGCTCTGTCAGGTCTGAAATTGAAGAAAATTACAGAGTCGCCCGATGCAATCTTACCTGTGGGCTGACCGTCTTTTGTAATAACGGTGGGCACAACAAATTCGTCAGTAACATCGTTATTATAAGAATTTTCAATAGCGGTAACGGCTGAATCACACATCTCACCAACGCCGTTAACCATAGCATCGTATGCTTTGGAAACTCTTTCCCAACGGTTATCTCTGTCCATAGCATAATATCTGCCCATTACAGTTGCAATCTCACCAACGCCGATTTCGCGGATTTTAGCAACCAGGCTCTTGGCAAAATCTACACCGCTTGTGGGGGAAACATCACGTCCGTCAAGGAAACAATGTATATAAACTTTGTCAAGGCCTTTCTGCTTGGCAAGTCTTATGGTCGCATAAAGGTGCTCTATATGGCTATGAACACCGCCGTCAGACAAAAGACCCATAATGTGGAGAGCACTGCCCTTTGCCACACAGTTATCACAAGCGCCGTTGAGGGCTTCGTTAGTAAAGAAATCCCCGTCGCTTATTGACTTGGTTATTCTGGTGAGTTCCTGATACACAATTGCACCTGCGCCGATATTGGTATGTCCAACCTCGCTGTTGCCCATCTGTCCGTCGGGGAGGCCTACATCCATACCACTTGCATGAATAACTGTGGTGGGGTTTTGCTCCATCAGTTTATCAAGATTGGGGGTTTTTGCGGCAAGTACTGCATTACCCTCTGTTAAATCGCTTTTACCGTATCCGTCAAGGATTGCAAGTACGATAGGTTTTTTACTCATAATAAATCTGCCTTTCTTTATCATATCGCTACACAAATATAGGGGAAGTTTCAAACTACCCCTACATTCTGCCTTTTTATTATTGTCAACTGTTTACTATTACGCCAAAATCCTCTGCTTTAAGACTTGCACCGCCAACGAGTCCGCCGTCGATATCTTCTTTGGCAAAGAGTTCTGCGCTGTTTTTGGCATTAACGCTGCCGCCGTACTGGATGGTAACTGCCTCAGCTGCATCTGCACCGAATACTTCGCAAACTGTTTCGCGGATTTTAGCACATACTTCCTGCGCCTGATCGCTTGTGGCGGTCTTGCCTGTGCCAATAGCCCAGATGGGTTCGTATGCGATTATTGTTTTCTTAACCTGCTCTGCACTCAGACCGAGAAGGGCAATCTTTGTCTGCATACTAACAAGGTCATTTGTTATGCCCTGTTCTCTCTGCTCTAAACTTTCACCTACACAAACGATAGGAATAAGACCGTGTTCAAACGCCTTTTTAACTTTGAGGTTAACGGTTTCATCAGTTTCGGCAAAATACTGTCTGCGTTCGCTATGACCGATGATAACATATTTAACGCCGAGTTCTGTAAGCATTGAAGGTGCAATCTCGCCTGTGAAAGCGCCGCTTTCTTCATAGTACATATTCTGTGCGCCAACGGAGATGTTGGAACCCTCACACGCTTTAACAGCCTCGCTGAGTGATGTATAAGGAACACAGATAACACAATCATTCTTTGCTCCTGCTACCAAGGGTTTGAGTTCTTCGATAAGTTTAACTGTTTCTGCCGGAGTTTTATTCATTTTCCAGTTTCCTGCAACTGTGATTTTTCTCATTTTGTTAGTCCTCCAAATGTTATTTTCAAACATTGCCCTTCCGTTAAGAAAGGGCAATGGGGTTTTAAGATATAGATTATTTATCGTTCAATGCTGCGATACCGGGGAGTTCAATACCCTCCAAAAATTCCAGAGACGCGCCGCCGCCGGTTGAGATATGAGTCATCTTATCTGCAAAGCCGAGCTGCTCTACTGCTGCTGCACTGTCGCCGCCGCCGATGATTGTGATAGCATCAGCCTCTGCAACTGCTCTTGCAATTTCCTTGGTACCGTTAGCGAATGCGGGCATTTCGAATACACCCATAGGACCGTTCCAGATAACAGTCTTGGCTTTTTTGATAACCTCAGAGAAGAGTTCGATTGTTTTGGGACCGATATCCATACCCATGAAATCATCGGGAATCTGCTCGGATGCAACAACTTTGTGTTCTGCATCTGCTTTGAACTCTGCTGCCACAACATTTTCGATGGGGAGAATGAGTTCTACACCCTTCTGCTGTGCCTTTTCCATAAGGCTGCGGGCGAGGTCAAGTTTTTCTACTTCGCAGATGGAAGTACCTACACCGTAACCTTTTGCTGCGAGGAATGTATATGCCATACCGCCGCCGATAATGAGATAATCAACTTTTTCAAGAAGATTTTCGATTACACCGATTTTGTCAGAAACCTTTGCACCGCCGAGGATTGCAACGAAGGGGCGCTCGGGGTTTGACAATGCCTTACCCATAACCTCAATCTCTTTCTGGATAAGATATCCGCATACTGCGGGGATGTATGCTGCAACACCTGCAGTAGATGCATGAGCACGGTGTGCTGTACCGAATGCATCATTTACATATACTTCTGCAAAATCAGCAAGTTTTTTAGCAAATTCGGGATCGTTCTTTTCTTCTTCTTTATGATAACGTACGTTTTCAAGAAGAACGATTTCTCCGTCTTTAAGTTCTGCTACACATTTAGCAGCGCTTTCGCCGATAACATCCTCTGCCATCTTAACTTCCTGACCGAGAAGTTCTGAAAGTCTTGCCGCAACAGGTTTAAGGCTGTACTTTTCGTTGAATTCGCCCTTCGGTCTGCCAAGGTGTGAGCAAAGAATAACCTTTGCACCCTCTTTAACCAGATACTTGATTGTGGGAAGCGCACCGATAAGTCTGTTCTCGTCGGTAATCTTCTTTTCCTCGTTAAGGGGAACGTTGAAGTCGCAACGAACGAGTACGCGTTTGCCGCCTACGGCGATATCCTCAATAGTTTTCTTGTTCATAATTTTATCTCCATTCCCGCATATCTTCTATGCGTAATAATAATAGCAAAAAATATTATATATATTTTTTCCATACACAGTTATTTTACTCTATTTATACACATTTTGCAAGTAAAATTTTTAAATTTGTTAATTTATTATCAATCTTTTGCCCTGCTATTTAAGTTCGGCTATGGTGACACCCGAATCTCCCTCGCCAAAGGAGCCTAAACGGAAGGATTTAACACGTTTATGTTTCCTTAAATACGACTGGATTCCGCCACGGAGAACGCCTGTGCCCTTTCCGTGGATTATGCGGACCTCGTGCAGTGATGAAAGAACAGCATCATCAATGAATTTATCAACCATCATTATAGCGGTTTCAAGGTCTTGTCCGCGAAGGTCAATCTCTGTGCCTACCATCATACTCTTAATCTCACCCCGTGCTTTTATACCGCTTTTTACAGGGTCGGGTTTGGCGGAGACGGTACGGAGTTGGCTTAAATTGAGTTTCATTTTCATAATGCCGACATTGACTACAAGGTTACCCTTATTATCAGGCAAGGTAACAACTGTACCGTTCTGATTGAGATGCGGTATGGATACCTCCTGACCGAGTTGAACACTTTTGGGCGGTTTCCCCGCCTGAGTGCCGGGGGATGAGGTTACATTATGCTTTTTACTGTCCGCTATTACCTGCTGACGAACCTGCTCTACCACTCTGTTGGCCTCTTTAAGGTCCTTTTTCTTCATAGCGGCGCGGATATCTGCCAGGGCAAGTTCGCTCTCTGCACGGGCTTCATCTATAATCCGACGCGCTTCCTTATGGGCATCCTCTATTATTTTATCCGTCTTTTTATCAAGGGATTTGTTCTTGTTGGAGATTCTCTCTTTCAAAAGTTCTATCTCCTGCTTATAAGCAATAGCACTATCCCTTTCTTTTTCCGTATCACGACGTGCCGTTTCGAGGCTTGAAAGGACATCCTCGAACTTAATATTATCCCCTGCTATGCGGGATTTGGCATCCTCTATTATTTTATCGCTTATGCCAAGTTTTGACGATATGGCAAAAGCATTACTCTTTCCGGGGATACCTATAAGCAATCTGTAAGTCGGCGCGAGGGTTTCGACATCAAATTCACAGGAGGCATTCTCTACACGTGGGTTTGAAAGTGCATAGGATTTAAGTTCGCTGTAATGGGTAGTGGCTGCTGTTTTTGCGCCTTTTTTACGCACATCTTCCAGAATACTCACTGCCAACGCCGCGCCCTCAACAGGGTCTGTACCTGCACCAAGTTCATCAAAAAGGCACAATGAACGGTAATTGACACTGTTTAATATATTAACTATATTTACCATGTGAGAAGAAAATGTACTGAGGCTCTGCTCTATGCTTTGTTCATCGCCGATATCGGCAAACACATCGTCAAAAACAGAAATTACAGTCCCCTCTTGTGCAGTGATGTGAAGCCCCGACTGTGCCATAAGAGTCATAAGTCCAAGGGTTTTTAGCACAACGGTTTTACCGCCGGTATTGGGACCGGTTATAACAAGGGTATCGAAATCTTTGCCCAGATATATATCGGTGGGCACTACCTTATCAACGGGAATAAGGGGGTGACGCGCTTTGCGGAGATTGATATACCCGTCATCGTTGAGTGTGGGACGAAAGGCATCGCATTTAAGAGCAAATTTTGCCTTGGCAAATATAAGGTCAAGGTCTGCGATACAGTTGAACGTCATCTCCAAAACCTTGGCATACTGAGCAATATTGCCCGAAAGGGCTCTGAGGATTCTTTCTATCTCATCCTGTTCTTTGCTTTTTAAAAGCCTTATTTCGTTATCCGCCTCAACAACGGCTTCCGGCTCTATAAATATAGTCATACCGCTCGATGAGGTATCGTGCACAATACCTTTAATACTGCCTTTATGCTCTGCCTTAACGGGGACAACATATCTGTCGGAGCGCATCGTTATAATGGCGTCTTGAAGGTATTTGGAGTTTTTGGCAATAACACTTTGGAGTATTTCCTTAACCTTACCCTCGGAGGAGCGTATCTTTCTGCGGATAGATGCAAGTTCGCTACTTGCGGTATCGGCAACATTTGCTTCGTCGTCAATGCTTTCGAAAATCGTTTTCTCCAAGGTTTTATCATCAAAAAGTGCTTCTATATATTCTTCTATCGCCTCGCATGGGATATCGTCAGGGTAATCCTTGAATTTCCTTGCGGTTTTTAAAACCTTACCCACTCCGAGTATATCTGCCGGAGACAAAACTCCGCCCATATCCGCCCTTTTGAGAGAAGATATAACATCACCCTTACAGTAAATCGGGGGACTGCCCTTTTTAACCATAAGGTTTATAGCACAGGCGGTCTGCTCCTGCATAAGGTTTACTTCTTTTATATCAGTAGAGGGTTCGAGGCTGAGCGCACGTTCCTTTGACAGTTCAATAACAGCGTGTTCGCTGAGCATAGCCCGTATTTTATTAAATTCCAGTGTGGAGTATACCTTTTCGTTCAATGTATCATCCCCCTCTTTCAGGATAATTCTATTTATTTATAAATTCCGCCAACGCTTTGAGCGCTCTTGCTCTGTGGCTGATTTCGTCCTTTATACTGCTATCGAGTTCGCCGAAGGTTTTGTCATATCCATCGGGAATAAATATGGGGTCATAACCGAATCCGTTTTCACCCTTGGGTTCAAAATCAAGGGTGCCTCTTACAATACCGCTGAATATATGCTTTTCGCCGTCAGGCATAACAAGTGCAATCGCACAGTTAAACTGTGCGCCACGGGTGTCGGCGTCTTTTATTTCGTCAAGGAGTTTGTCCACCCTGTCCTCATCGGTGGCATCCTCCCCACAATAACGGGCACTGTAAATGCCGGGGGCTCCGTTTAAAGCATCAACCTCTATACCGGAATCGTCCGCAATAACTGCACAGGTAACCTTTTCGGCAATGGATTCGGCTTTAAGCATAGCATTTTCCGCAAAAGTGGTGCCGGTCTCTTCTACATCAATATTGATACCTGCCTCACCCTGACTTATAACATTATGGTCGCCCAAAATCTTTTTTATCTCTTTAATCTTGCCTTTGTTTTTGGTTGCAACTATTATATCCATAATATACCTCATTATATATTTTAATATTATATACAATTATATACTTGTTTGGCGTTGCCGTCAAGTTTTTGCTAAATACAAAAAAGCGGCTCATAAGAGCCGCCTTTGACAGTTAAGATTATCTTATTTAACCATACTTGCAACTTCGTCAGCGAAGTTTTCGGATTTCTTTTCAAGGCCTTCGCCCTTTTCGAAACGTACATAGTCAACAAGTTTAACACCTTTTGATTCAAGGTATTTACCAACAGAGATGCTGTCGTCTTTAACAAATGCCTGTTCAATAAGGCAGTTTGTTTCATAGAATTTATTGATTTTACCGCCAAGCATTTTTTCGATAATGTTGTCGGGTTTGTTAGCATTCTTGGGATCTTCCTTGATCTGGGCTGTGATGATAGCCTTTTCCTTTTCAACATCCTCAGCAGGAACGCTGTCTCTGTCTTTGTACAAAGGATTGATGGCTGCAATCTGCATAGCGCAGTCTCTTGCTGCTGCGGTTGCATCATCGTTAAGGTCAGCATCTACTTTAACCATAACGCCGATTCTACCTGCCGCATGAACATAACCTACAACGCCGCCTTCGTATCTTGCGAAACGTCTGATGTTCATATTCTCACCGATTTTTGCAATCTTTTCTGTGAGAAGGTCTTTGATTGTGATGTTGGTATCGTCAATGTATTTTGATTCCAAAAGCGCATCAACATCTGCGGGGTTTGTTGCGATAACCTGTCTTGCAACATTTTTAACGAAATCTTTGAATTCGTCGTTCTTTGCAACGAAGTCTGTTTCGGAGTTGATTTCAACCATTGCGCCTACATTGCCTTCAACGAGGATATCAACAAGACCCTCGGATGCAATTCTGCCTGCCTTTTTAGCGGCAGTAGCAAGACCTTTTTCACGCAAAAAATCAACTGCTTTATCAAAATCACCGTTTGTTTCTGTAAGGGCTTTTTTGCAGTCCATCATACCGCAACCGGTTCTCTCTCTGAGCTCTTTTACGTCTTTTGCTGTAAACATGAGTTTATTCCTCCTATTTAAAGTACAAGGGTTTGTCCTTGATTATTCCTGTGTTTCTTCCACAGTTTCTTCTGCATCGTCAGATACAGTACCGAGTTGTTCACCCTGTCTGCCTTCGATAATAGCATTACCCATTGTTGAAGCGATAAGTTTTACCGCACGGATAGCGTCATCGTTACCGGGGATAACGTAATCTACTTCGTCAGGGTCACAGTTTGTATCAACAATAGCAACAATCGGAATACCCAATTTCTTTGCTTCTGCAATAGCAATCTTCTCTTTCTTGGGGTCTACAACGAACATAGCACCGGGGAGTTTTTTCATCTCTTTGATACCGCCAAGGTACTTTGTGAGTTTTTCGGCTTCGAGTTTGAGTTTGATAACTTCTTTCTTGGGAAGAAGTTCAAATGTGCCGTCTGCTTCCATCTTTTCGAGCTGATTGAGTCTTTCAATTCTCTTTCTGATTGTCTTGAAGTTGGTCAGCATACCGCCGAGCCATCTTGCATTTACATAGTACATTCCTACTCTTTCGGCTTCTTCTTTAATAGAATCCTGAGCCTGTTTCTTTGTACCTACGAAAAGGATGTCCTCGCCGCTTTCTGCAACTTCTTTGATGAAGTTGTATGCTTCGATTACCTTTTTAACGGTTTTCTGCAAGTTGATGATGTAGATACCGTTTCTCTCTGTGAAGATGTACTCTGCCATTTTGGGGTTCCATCTTCTTGTCTGGTGTCCGAAGTGAACACCTGCTTCTAAAAGCTGTTTCATTGAAATTACTGACATTTTTTTGCCTCCTTGTTTTTTATACCTCCGCATACATCACCCCATACAGGCACCTTTTTAAAGGCAACTCCCGTAAAGTCAATATGCGTGTGTATTTTTTACCTGAACATTTTACCACACTTATTTTTCAAATGCAATAGTTTTTTAATTATTTTTTTCCAAAATTTCTACCGCTTTTTTAAGTTGACTGTCTTTTTCATAAGGAATGCTGTTTACGGGCACATTTTTAACATCTTCGTCAAGGGTAACCTCATGGGCGGGTGTTATACCCGTTTTATCTATGCAAGTGCCTCCGGGGGTGTAATATTTGGCGGCTGTCACCTTAAACGCCGTTCCGTCGCCAAGTTCAAATATACTCTGAACACTACCCTTTCCAAAGGTTTTCTCGCCTACAAGCACACCCATTCCGCTGTCTGCAAGTGCTCCGGCAAGGGCTTCTGCCGCACTGGCGCTATTACCGTTGATGAGCACACATATCGGAAAATCCACACATCTTGCATCGGAATCATACCTGGTTTCGTTGCCCTGTTTATCTTTTATGGTGATAATATTACCCTTAGGCATCAAAACATCTGCAACATCAACAAGGCTATCGAGTGTGCCGCCGGGATTATTACGAAGGTCTATTACAAGACTTGTGATTTGCTGTGTACGCAGGGCTCTGAGACTTTCTTTAAATTCTTCGCCGGTTTTTTCGCCGAAACTTGAAATCCTGATATAGCCGATACCGTCTGTCAGCATTTTGCCCTGAGCAGTTACGGCAACAACTTTTTTCCTTGCAACAGATACATCAAAAACTTCTTCGCCCCTCTTGATGGTAAGGTTTACAGTCTTGCCGTCTTCTGTCTTTCCGTCACCTTTAATAAGGTTGATTGCCTCGGTATAGTTTGAATAATCCACATTGGTATCTCCGACTTTTATAATCTTATCGCCGGGCAAAATACCTGCCTCCGCCGCAGGAGAATGGTCAAAAGGTGATATTACCGTTATAAGCATATCGCTGTCTATAAAAACCTCTATGCCTATACCTACATAATCACCCTCCACACTCTGCTTCATATCGGCATAGGATTCTTTATCAATATACGAAGTGTAAGGATCGCCAAGACCGTAAGTATATGCCGCAAGGGACAGATCCGTCATCTTTTCTTTATCGTAATCGTAAATGTAATATGCATCTATAAGCGCATCAATTTTGCCGATTTTCTGCATACCGTCGTTGGCAAAGGAGGATAGCGACATAATCACACTGCCACCTAAGACAAACACAAAAAGTAATGCTGTAACTACAAAGGTTATAATCGCTGTAATGATGATTTTATTTTTAGTTGACATATTTTCAGCACACTCCCTAAATTATACTATTCACCCTCAAAAACTTTATTCAACAATTTGGACAGAACACAAATATATGTTCTGTCCAACAAATTATTGCAGATAAGACATGGGGTTTACAGGGGAACCGTTTACCTGTACCTCAAAATGTATATGAGGACCGGTGGAATATCCCGTGGAACCAACCTTGGCTATAACCTGACCTCTTGTGACTCTCTGCCCTTTGCTTACAATAAGTTTACTGTTATGTGCATAAAGAGTGGTTAGTCCGCCTCCGTGATTGATTACTACATAATTACCCCAGGCGTTGTTCCAGCCGGAGATGATTACAGTGCCGTCTGCCGCCGCAAGAACATCTGTTCCATAAGCGGCACCTATATCCATACCTGTATGCTGCTTATATACTCCCAATGTGGGGTGGACACGCATACTGAAAGGTGACGTCACTCTGTAAGAATTAGTGGAGGGCCAGAGGAGTTTTCCGCCTACATACTTGGAGGTGTCTCCCGATACAAGACGGGCAATCTCACGTTGTGCCTCGTACTCGGCTTCCTTAGCCTTGCGCATCTCCTGTGTAATCTCTTTTTCACTCGCGGCAAGGTCATCGAGTATCTTCTGACTTGCTGCTTTCTTTTCGGCAAGAGCACGTTTTTTTGCCATGCTCTGCTCCATAACGTCCATTACCTGTGCGCGTTCGTTTTCTATCTCTATTTTGAGTGCTTCTATTATCTGTTCGTTTTCTTTAAGTTCGTTTAAAAGGTTATTGTCATAAGCCGCTATCTGCTCAACAACGTCCATCCTTGTAAAGAAATCTTCGAGGGAGTTGGCGTTTATAAGAACTTCAAGATATGTAACCGAACCTTTTTCCACTATAAGTTTAACACGCTTTTTATACGACTCAAACTGCTTACTGCTAAGTTCGTGAGCCGCCGCAAGTTCTGCATCCTTTGCTTCGATACGGTCATTGATTTCCTCTATCTGGGCATCAAGAGCATCTATCTCTGCCTGAACAGCCGCTACGTCTTTATCTATACGCGCCTTATTGGCCTGTTCCTGCTTCTTTTTAGCATTATTGTCGTTAAGTTTTTTGTTAAGTTCCTGTTGTTGCTGCTGTGCCTTCTGCAATCTTTCTTTCGCAGAGGCGGCGCTTACGTTGAACGGTATCACCGAAAGCAAACTCACAGCCACAAAAGCGGCGAGGGCTATCCATGCAAGGACTCTTACAAATTTTCTGTTCCGCATAAGTTTCTCCTTGAATTTTGACTTATCACACCTGCAAATACTTTCTCATAGAAAGGGCACTTCCCAATGCGCCGATTGACACGCCCACACCTATAAAGGGAAGCAAAATTACATGCCATATATCACCGAAATTTCTAAGTGCCACGATGGCCCCCGCAGGAATTGAACCAAGGGCAGACAAACCCGCAACATAGCAGGACTGCACTATGAAAAACGCTATAATGGCTCCTGCAAAGCCCACTATCATTCCCTCTATCATAAAGGGCCAACGGATAAATGCATCGGTTGCGCCTACGTATTTCATAATATTTATTTCTTTACGTCTTGCATAAACAGCAAGTTTGATGGTGTTTGAAATTATAAACACGCTTATAAACATAAATATAATTATAATCCATACCGAAATGTGACGGATTGCATTGGTGATTGAATACACAATGTTTATCATATCCTGTCTGTTTTCCACACGGAGAACGCCGTCTATCTTTGATATTGCATCGGCTTTTTCTTTTGTTTCGGATATGTCGTGAAGGGTAACCTTAAAGGAATCGTCAATTATATCATCGGGCAGACCGCTGTATGACACAAGTTCCTCCTCAGTAAGTCCCGCTTTGAATTTTGCAAAGGTTTCCTCGCCACGTTCAAAGGTGATATTACTGATACCCTCCATGGCTCTGATAGAGTTGCTGATACTCTGTATCTTGCCGCCGTCACTGGCTTCCTGAGTTATATAAACCTGTATCTGGCACTGGTCTGCAACCTGGTCGCCGAAAAAGTTTATATTAACAGTAACCACAAGGAACACGCCAAAAACAAACAGACAGGCGACTATTATAAAAAGCGATGCAAGGCTCATGAGTCCATTTTTGAAAATATTGCCCATAGCCTCGTATGTAAACCGTCTTGCATTTCTAATTAGCATAACTGTACCCACCTTTTTTCTCATCATGGGCAATGGCTCCGCCCTCAACATGAATAACACGTTTCTGCATTGTATTTACTATATCCTTGGCATGGGTTGACATAACAACGGTGGTTCCACGTCTGTTGATTGTTTCCATAATCTCCATTATATCCTTTGCCGTTGCAGGGTCAAGGTTTCCGGTAGGCTCGTCCGCTATAAGAACGGCAGGATTGTTTACAATCGCACGGGCGATTGATACCCTCTGCTGTTCACCGCCGGAGAGTTCATTAGGATACATATTTGCCTTATGGGTAAGCCCCACCATACTGAGCACATTAGGTACCTGACGGCGAATCTCCCTGCGGGATGCGCCTACAATCTCCATAGCGTAGGCAATATTGTCATAGGCAGTTTTATTGGGCAGGAGTCTGAAATCCTGAAAAACCACCCCGATTGTACGCCTGAAATACGGAATCTCCTTACGGGTAAGGGAGCACACATCGACACCGTTTATAACGATATTGCCGCTGGTGGGCTCAATCTCTTTCATCATAAGTTTTACAAGAGTGGATTTGCCGGCAGCAGACGTGCCTACAAGAAATACAAACTCACCCTTTTCGATAAACATATTAACATCATGCAGTGCCTGAACGCCGTTTTCGTACGTTTTCGACACATTCTCCATCAATATCATAATACACCTCAGATTTTTAAGGATGTTGTCTTTAAGTACTTATTAACCATCATGGCTACCTTGAAAATAATAGCCTCGTCAAATATTCTTAAATCCAGACCTGTTATCTTCTGGATTTTATCCAGTCGGTACACAAGGGTGTTTCTGTGAACATACAGTTGTCTTGATGTTTCCGATACATTGAGGTTGTTTTCAAAGAACTTTTTGATTGTTTCGATAATTTCGCCGTCAAGTTCGCTGATGGAACCTTTTTTGAACACCTCACTAAGGAACAGTTGACATACAGTAGTAGGCAACTGATATATGAGTCTGCCTATTCCCAGATCCTCGTAACTTACGATATGCTTTTCGTCCTCGAACACTTTGCCCACTTCCAGCGCAACCTGTGCCTCTTTATATGAGGTGGCAATTTCTTTGATATTGGAAATAAGCGTTCCTATACCGATATTTACCTTCTTAACCAGTGCCTCGGAGGTAATTGTATCTGCTATCTGGGTCGCAAGATTCTGCAAGGTTTTAAGATCAACTTCCCCGTCAAATTCCTTTACAAGAGCGATATCTGTGCCGTCAATATTGACAACATAATCGCTGTTTTTGTTGGGGAACATATTTTCCAGTATTTCAAGAACAGAGAAATCCCCTGTGTTCTCGGACCGGATCAAAAACACCGCACGGTAAACATCAATAGGAAGATGCAGTTCTGCTGCTTTTGCAAGTACGTCGCCCGGCAAAACATTATCAAGCAGGAAGTTCTTGATAAAGTTGATATGATTATACTTATCGTCGTACAAGGCTTTTATGGAAGTGAAATTTATTTTCAAAATTTCCGCAAAACTTCTCGACATTGCATCGTCACCACGTACAAACACTATAAAATCCACCCTGCCCATATCCTGAACAGATCTGTATGTATAGCCATTATAGGAAAATGTGTCAAGGTTATCGTTAGCAAAATTAAGCACACATTCAAGGTCGGCATCCGAAATTATGGAATCTGTACTGGAAATGACAGTTCCGCTGTCTAAAATAATGCCCACGTCTCTGCCCATGGCATCCTTAAACTGGCGTGTTATCTGCTGAAAATAACGTGTGTTCAAAATATCACCTCATTTTAAATTTACACCTCTACTATACATAATACTATTTTTTTGTTTATTTTGCAAGGATAAAAAGCATATTTTTTATAAAAATTGTAGGATTTTTTGGCTGCGGATACACTTTTTAGCCGAAGTTATCCAAAAAAATACACAAAAACCGCCGTTGAGTTTTATCTCGTCGGCGGTTGTTATTATTGTACCAATTCGTTTGTGGTGCTCTCCATTGTTGCCGTTCCTTCCGTTACTGTTTCCTCTGCTGTGGGCTGAACATTTTGTGCTGCTTCGTCAGAAGTTATGTCGGTTTCTGAGGGTGTGTCGCTCACGGGAACTTCTGCCGTCGCCTC
Source organism: Oscillospiraceae bacterium (assembly GCA_015068565.1). GTDB lineage: Bacteria > Bacillota > Clostridia > UMGS1810 > UMGS1810 > SIG455. Next base: position 29,547 of record SVKG01000002.1, read on the forward strand.
CTCTGCCATTTCATCTCCGACACCTTCGGCAATATCCCCCTCTGCATCGGGGAGTTCCTCTGCTATCTCACCCTCGGGCAAGACTTCTTCCGGTTTGGGCGGAACAAGGACTATTTTATGAATAGGACTGTATACGCTTTTATGGATAAACTTACTGGACACAACCTTACCGTCTTCCACAACTTTTTTATATGTGTTTACAACGGCACCATTGCTTCCGGTTTGTTTAACTTTTGTCTGACCCTCGGCAATGGTTTCATCTTCTTCCTCTCTAACGGAGAAAGGAGTCGAACTTACCCACTCTGTCCAGATTTCTACCTGTTTATCAGAGGTTTTTTTGCCGTGTACGGAAACTGTAAGTATACCGCCACTCGCATGAGCGGTTATTTTAACAGGGTCTGCATACTGATTTTTGAACTTGAAATCTATACTGCCATAGGAAACAGTGGCATCTCTGCCCAAAGAAACATACGCTACGGGCAATGAATGGGCGGTACGGGAAACTATCTCCAAATCCGCATACAGCACCGCATTATACAAAGTAGAGGACACCTGACATATTCCGCCGCCAAGACCGTCTACCACTTCGCCCCCCGCATAAACCTTTGCTCCGGCAAAGCCCCTTGCCTCGGTTCTTTCGCCCACAAGGGCGTTATACGAAAAGACATCCCCCTGTTTTAAAACTACATTATTTATATTACGGGCGGCCAAGGATACGTTTTTCGTTCTGCCAACCTCGCCGGGGTTATATTTGGTTGTATATGTGCCAAGGCAATCACCGAACATGGATTTATCCAGTTCCTCCAATGTCATCTCAGGTGCCACCACGATTACGGGGATAAAATATTCTTTTGAGTTCTTTAAATTATCCTTCAATATCGCCTCTGCCTCGGAAACATCAAAATCAATTCCGTCGGCACTTTCTGTATACGAAATCCGCATATTTGAAATGGAATATTCCGCGTTTACGGGCTTTTTGGCGTATTGTTCGTAAAGTTTTTCGGCAGACAGCAAAGTGGGATTTACCGTCTCTATAACAAGTTCTATCGAATCAGGCTTTTCGGTTGCCGCCGAAACAACATCTTTACGGAATTTATCTCGGCTTACATCAAGCCCCTCACTGCCGTTTGTTATATAAAGTTTATCACCTTCGAGGCGGATTTGAGGTTCTACCGACGGAGTTCGCATATCCCCGATATGTTCCTCAAACACAGCATCAAGTTTTTTATCATCCCATTTAATCTCTATGGGCAAGTCAACGGGGTTAAACATAACATTGAAGATATTACCGATACGGTTGAATATATTTTCGTCTCTGCCGTAAGCGTGGGCAGTTGATACGGTTTTTTCAGCATCACATTCAAGGTCTATATCATCAGAAGCAACAGTAAACCGTCTGCCCTCACACACAAACTCAGGCAGTTTAGTATAAAAATCTTTGCTCTGCAACAGTTGCATTGCTTCCTCTGTGGTTTTACCGCCAAGGTCAACTCCGCCAACCGATATGCCGTTATAAATCCTGCCGTTAAACGTGAGCAAAGCCAAAAGCGCTATCGCTGCCGCAACAACAATAGCAGATACAATTATAATAATCTTAGTTGTCATTTTCATATTCTTCATACATAACCCCACCGTATATGTGAAATTGGTTTTTTCAAAACACACAACGGGTATTGTATGTTTTGAAAAAAAGGCGAGAGCACATCAAGTACTCTCGCCTAAAACTAAGCACTCGTCAAGGATTAAAATTAATCGCGAGCCTGTCTTTTATAAGTTTCGTATCTTTCAGCCAGATCCTTTTCTGCTTTGTCAAAGAGTTTCTCTGCAACTTCGGGGAACGCCTTTTTAAGCATGAGGTATCTGTTTTCGCCTTCCAAGAATTCTTTAACTGTGCCTGTGGGTTCCTTAGAGTCAAGAATGAAGGGGTTCTTGCCTTCTTCTTTAAGGAGAGGATTATATCTCCACAAGTGCCAGTAGCCTGTTTCAACGGCTTTCTTTTCTTCGGCAATTGAGTTACCCATACCGCCTTTTGCTTTGATACCGTGGTTGATACAGGGAGCATAAGCGATAATAAGTGAAGGTCCGGGATATGCTTCTGCTTCTTTGATTGCTTTAAGAGCCTGAGCCATATCAGCACCAAGAGCAATCTGCGCTACATACACATAACCGTAGGTTGTGCCGATCATACCCAAATCCTTTTTCTTAACCCTCTTACCGGATGCAGCAAATTTAGCAACCGCAGCAGTAGGTGTAGATTTAGATGACTGACCGCCTGTGTTTGAGTAAACCTCGGTATCTACAACGAAAATGTTTACATCCTCGCCGGATGCGATAACGTGGTCAAGACCGCCGTAACCGATATCGTATGCCCAACCGTCACCACCGAAGATCCACTGTGACTTCTTAACGAGATAGTCGCATCTGTCAGCAATCTCTTTAACAGCAGCATTGCTCATATCAGCATCTTTAATAAGTGCTTCGATCTTATCAGCGGCTTCTTTTGAACCCTTAGCGCAATCTTTTGCGTCGATCCATTCTTTGAAAGCAGCAGCCAGTTCAGGTGATACTGCATCCATTGCTTCGTTCATTCTTGCAGCAAGAGTGTTTCTTACTTTCTTATTGGCGATTGCCATACCAAGACCGAACTCAGCGTTATCCTCGAAGAGAGAGTTTGCCCATGCGGGACCTCTGCCGTTCTCGTCTTTGCAGTAAGGCATTGAAGGTGCTGATCCGCCCCAGATTGAAGTACAACCTGTTGCATTGGCTACCATCATTCTGTCACCAAACAGTTGTGTGATAAGTTTGATATAAGGTGTCTCACCGCAACCTGCACAAGCGCCTGAGAATTCAAGGTAAGGCTGTGCGAACTGTGAGTTCTTGATGTTTGAAGATTTATCAACGAGGTGCGCTTTATTCTTAACTGTTTCAATACCGTAGGTCCAGTTAACTGCTTCAACCTCTGAAACCTCGTCGATGGGTTTCATAACAAGTGCCTTGCCCTTAGGTGCGGGACATACGTTTGCACAAACGCCGCAGCCCAAGCAGTCAAGAGGAGATACCTGAATTCTGAATTCAAGACCTGCAAAGTCCTTACCGATGGCTTTGAGTGTTTCAAATCCGGCAGGAGCAGCAGCCTTTTCTGCTTCGTCAACCAATACGGGACGGATAGCAGCGTGAGGACATACGAGTGAACACTGGTTACACTGGATACAGGTGTCTTTGTTCCAAGAGGGAACCATAACGGCTACGCCGCGTTTTTCATATCTTGATGTGCCTGTTTCGAAAGTTCCGTCTTCACGGCCTAAGAATGTGCTCACGGGGAGTTTATTACCGCGCTGTGCATTTACAGGGTCAACTACCTTTGTGATGAACTCGGGACGGTTAGCATCTACTTTGATATCGTCCTTTGCATCCTTCCAACTAGCTGGAACATCAATCTTAACGAGAGCGTCAACTGCACCGTCAACTGCTGCGCAGTTCATGTTAACGATTTCGTCACCCTTCTTGCCGTATGTCTTTTTAATTGCCTCTTTAATGAGTTTAACTGCTTCATCAAAAGGAATAACATTGGCAAGTTTGAAGAACGCACTCTGTGTTACCATGTTGATTCTTGTAGAACCGAGACCAACCTTAACTGCAACATCAACAGCGTTGATGGTGTAGAAGTTGATTTCGTTTTCTGCAATATAGCGTTTTACGTTAGCGGGGAGTCTGTCATTAAGTTCCTCGGGTGTCCATACGCAGTTCAAAAGGAATGTTCCGCCTTTTCTTAAACCTTCGAGTACATCGTACTGATATACATAAGCAGGTTTATGACATGCTATATAGTCAGCCTCGTCGAGGAGGTATGTTGACTTGATGGGAGTTTTACCAAATCTTAAATGAGACATGGTAACACCGCCGGATTTTTTGGAGTCGTAATCAAAATATGCCTGAGCATACATATCAGTATTGTCACCGATGATTTTGATAGCGTCTTTGTTAGCACCAACTGTACCGTCTGAACCGAAGCCCCAGAACTTACAACGTGTTGCACCGGCAGGAGCAGCGTTTACTCTTTCGCCAAGTTCAAGTGAAAGGTTTGTAACGTCGTCTTTGATACCGATTGTAAACTCTTTCTTGGGTTCTTTTGCATCAAGGTTAGCAAATACTGCAACAAGTTGTGTGGGAGTAGTATCTTTTGAACCAAGACCGAAACGTCCGCCGATAATCATGGGTGCTTTGTCGCAATCTTTATAAAGGTTGCAAACATCAAGATAAAGAGGTTCGCCAAGTGAACCGGGTTCTTTTGTTCTGTCAAGTACTGCAATCTTTTCAACAGTCTTGGGCATTACATCGAAGAAGTATTTTGCAGAGAAAGGTCTGTAAAGGTGAACTTCAAGTACACCAACCTTTTCGCCTTTTGCATTAAGGTAATCAACAGTTTCTTCAAGTGCCTGACATACACTGCCCATAGCAACGATAACCTTTGTTGCATCAGCAGCACCGTAATAATTGAAGGGTTTGTACTCACGGCCTGTGATTTTGGTGATTTCCTTCATGTAATCTGCAACGATATCGGGAATTGCATCGTAATATTTATTACATGCCTCTCTGCCCTGGAAGTAGATATCGCCGTTCTGTGCTGTACCGCGGAGTACGGGATGTTCAGGGTTGAGTGCTCTGTCTTTGAACTCTTTGAGTGCTTTCCAGTCAACGAGTTTTTTGAGGTCTTCATAATCCATAACTTCAATCTTCTGGATTTCGTGTGATGTACGGAAACCGTCAAAGAAATGAAGGAAAGGAACTCTACCTTTAATTGAAGCAAGGTGTGCAACACCGCCTAAGTCCATTGTTTCCTGAACACTGCCTGATGCGAGCATCGCAAAACCTGTCTGACGACAAGCCATAACGTCCTGATGGTCGCCGAAAATGTTAAGCGCATGTGCAGCCAATGCACGGGCACTTACATGGAATACAGTGGGAAGAAGTTCACCCGCGATCTTGTACATATTGGGGATCATAAGGAGCAATCCCTGTGATGCTGTGAATGTGGTGGTCATAGCACCTGCTTGAAGTGAACCGTGAACAGCACCTGCTGCACCGGCCTCGGACTGCATCTCTACAACTTCAACAGTCTCACCATAAATGTTCTTCAAGCCTTTTGCACTCCACTCATCAACATATTCAGCCATTGTTGACGAAGGAGTAATGGGGTAAATTGCCGCAACCTCAGTAAACGCATACGCGCAATGAGCAGCAGCGCAGTTACCGTCCATGGTCTTAAATGTTTTAGCCATGATAATTCTGCCTCCTATCAAATTTCTATACATAATATAAAAAAGACATAAACATACAAACTGATTATAACACATGTTTTTTCAATTTTCAAATACTATTTTTACATTTTTGAGATTTGTCGAATTTTTATAAATACAGACATATTTTGGGGTTTTGTTTTGTTAAACTGCCCAAGCGATGCAACACAGCAATCACAATGTACCGCTTCAATCCGTGTTTGTCAAAAAAATGGCGGTCGGGTTAATGACTTTTTATATGTTTGATAATATGAGGGAATAATACATAAACTGTATGTAAGTAAATACAGAAAGGATGATTTTTTTGACACTTGGTAAAAAGGAAAATCCCGATGCCTCCATCGGAAACAAATACTTTGGCACAGACGGTTTCAGGGGCGAAGCCAATATGAATCTTACATCTATGCAGGCGTACAAGGTGGGCAGATTTCTCGGCTGGTATTTTTCTTCTGCCCTTTCAGGTTGCGATAAGGCCGCTTACCGTCCGCGCATCGTAATAGGCAAAGATACCCGCCGTTCAAGTTATATGATTGAATACTCCATAGCAGCAGGTATAACTGCTTCGGGAGCAGACGCTTATATGCTGCACGTTACCACCACGCCCAGCGTTTCCTACGTTACAAGACAGGATGATTTTGACTGCGGTATTATGATTACTGCATCACACAATCCTTTCTATGACAATGGAATCAAGGTTATTAACCGCCATGGAGAAAAACTTAACGATAAGACGATTTCCCTTATTGAAGCATATCTTGACGGCAACCTCAAAACTCTCGGTATAAACGACGATGACATCCCTCTTGCAAAACGCGAGAGAATCGGACGTATTATCGACTATGTTTCCGGCAGAAACCGTTATGTGGGATATCTTATATCTCTCGCATCAAATTCATACAAGAATTTAAGAATCGGTCTTGACTGCGCAAACGGCGCATCATGGATGATTGCAAAATCAGTATTTGCCGCATTGGGTGCACACACAACTGTAATAGGCGCAGAGCCTGACGGTCTTAATGTAAACCGGGATTGTGGCTCTACCCATATTGAAAATTTATGCAAACTGGTAAGGGAAAATCATCTTGATGCAGGTTTTGCCTTTGACGGAGATTGCGACAGATGTATCGCAGTTGACGGCAACGGCAACGTGGTTGACGGCGATGCTATGATGTATATTCTCGGAAAGCGTTTGAAATCAAGAGGTATGCTAAACGACAACACCATCGTTGCAACAGTTATGTCAAACAGCGGTCTTATTTCAAGTCTTAAACAGGAAGGCATCAAGTGTGTGCAAACCACAGTTGGTGACCGTTTTGTTTACGAATGTATGCAGGAAAACGATTACAGTCTCGGCGGTGAACAGTCAGGCCACATAATACTCAAAAAGTACGCCACCACAGGTGACGGTCTGCTCACAGCGATTATGATTACGGAAGAGATTTGCGATTCCAAACTTTCACTCGCAGAACTTACCTCTCCCGTAAAACTCTATCCGCAGTACACAAAAAACGTGAGAGTAAAAGACAAAGACGCAGTGATGGACGACTCCGCAGTGCTCAAAGAGAGAGATGCGGTTGAAAAACTTATAGACGGCAAAGGCAGAGTGTTACTTCGTAAAAGCGGTACAGAACCTGTTATAAGGGTTATGACCGAGTGCGAGACAGAAAGGCTTTGTGTGGAATATGCCGACAGAATTGTAGAGGCAATAGTCAAGGGAGGTCACAGCATTGGTTAAGAAAGTTAAAACAAAGGAACTTTTTGATTGCAAAAACGAACACCTTGCTCTTTTTTTTGAAAAGTACGAGTATCCGTGGGAGATGCTTCCGCACATAAAAGATTTCATACTGGATTTTATAGCAAATCCCCCTGCCGGATATACGCTTATAGCAGAGGGTGTTCTCGTTGGTGAGAATGTCAGCATCCACCCCGCCGCAACAATTATGCCACCCACAGTTATTGGCAGCGGCACAGAGATACGCCCCGGCGCATTTATAAGAGGAAGCGTTATAACAGGCACAAAATGTGTTATAGGAAATTCCAGCGAACTTAAAAATGCAATTTTACTTGACAGCGTTCAGGTACCACACTATAATTATGTTGGGGATTCCGTACTGGGAAACAAAGCACACATGGGGGCAGGGGCTATATGCTCCAACCTTAAATCCGACGGAAAGACTGTTGTAATCCACGGAGAAGCCGAACACGAAACCGGTCTGCGAAAGATAGGTGCTATCCTGGCAGACGGCGCAGATATCGGGTGCGGATGTGTACTTAATCCCGGCACTGTAATCGGCAAGAACACATCGGTTTATCCCCTAACGTCTTTAAGGGGTGTGTATCCCGAAGACTCTATTGTAAAGGCAAATGACAATATAGTTAAAAGAAGATAAAATGAAAGGGTGTTTTTATTATGAATTTTATAACAGTGGACAGTTATGAGGCTTTGAGCAAAAAAGCAGCAGACATCATCGCTTCGCAGATCATTTTAAAGAAAGACTGTGTTTTAGGTCTTGCGACAGGGTCTTCACCTGTCGGTACATACGAAATTCTTGCAAAAATGTGTGCTGACGGAAAAATCGATTTTTCTTGTGTTACTTCTGTTAACCTTGACGAATATGCAGGGCTTACTCCTGATAACGACCAGAGTTACAGATATTTTATGAACAAGAACCTTTTTTCAAAAGTTAACATTGACATTGCAAAAACCCATGTTCCCGACGGCTGTGCTCCCGACCTTACAAAAGAGGGGGAACGTTACGATGCACTTATAGAGGAACTTGGCGGTATAGACATTCAACTTCTCGGTATCGGGTTAGACGGTCATATCGGCTTTAATGAGCCTGACGAGTTCTTTACGGCGGAAACTCACAGTGTTAAACTTGACGAGTCAACTATCGAGGCAAACGCCCGTTTCTTTGAATCTATTGATGATGTGCCGCGCGAAGCAATCACAATGGGTATGAAATCCATTATGGGCGCAAAAAAGGTGCTCCTTATTGCCAACGGCAAAAATAAAAAGGAAATCGTTGAAAAGGCATTTTTCGGCCCTATCACTCCAAAGGTTCCTGCATCTATTTTGCAACTCCACAAAGACGTTACGGTTATCTTCTGCGAAAACTGATAACAAATAAAAAGCATAAAAAAGCACCCTGTCGGGTGCTTTTTTTATGCAATCATTTTATTTTGATTATCTTTCTGGGACACGCCTCAACGCACACGCCACAGGCGGTACATTTATCCGTATCAACCTTTGCAAGGTTGTTTTCAACGTGTATAGCGTCAAACTCACACTTTTTCTCACATATCTTACAGCCGAAGCAACCCACGTCGCAGACATTACGCACAACTGCCCCCTTATCGGCAGAGTTACAATTAACAAAAGCGCAAGGTTTATCCTCTACAAGCTTAATAAGACCCTTGGGGCAGATATCTGCACACGCTCCGCAGCCAACACATTTCGCCCTGTCTACAAAAGCCACGCCATCTGAAACGGTTATTGCTCCGTAAATACACTTTTCTGCGCAACTGCCAAGGCCCAAACATCCGTAACTGCATTCTTTGGGGCCTCCGCCAAGTTGGGACGCCGTTACACAATCGTTTGTGCCGTAATACTCGTACTTTGATTTTGCAACAGCGCAAGAGCCCACACAGGATACATGAGCAACCTTTTTAACTCTTTTACCTGCTTGAACACCCATAATCTCTGCAATAGCAGAAAGTTTTTCATCAGTCATAAGGTTACAACGTGAGATTTGCGCACCATCTGCAACTATGCCTTTTGCAAAGGCACTGCAACCTGCATAACCGCATCCGCCACAATTTGCGCCCGGCAGGATCTCTGCTATCTTCTCTTCACGTTCATCGGTTTTTACACTGAAAACTACTGATGCAAATGCCAACAGTGCACCAAAAAACAATGCTATCGCACCTATTGACAATGCGGGAAATAATATCTCGTTCACGTTATCTCCTCCTTAAAATGACAAACCCTGGAAGCCAAGGAATGCAATCGACAGAAGTCCTGCCGAAACAAGTGCAATAGGAAAGCCTTTAAGATATTTGGGGATACGGGAAGTTTCCAGTCTTTCCCTCACTCCCGCAAAAAGCACAATCGCAAGCATAAATCCAAGAGCCGCTGCAAAGGAGTACCAGAGCGATGTGCCGAAGTCATAATTTCTCTGCACGTTTATCATGGTGACACCTAAAACAGCACAGTTAGTAGTGATAAGGGGCAGATATATACCCAATGCCGAATACAGTGCCGGTAACGCCTTTTTTACAAACATTTCTGCAAACTGTACCAGGGAAGCAATAACAAGGATAAATGCCATAGTTTGAAGATACGGTGCATCGGCTATTACATACCGGTTTACCACCCATGTAAGGGCAGATGCCGCAACCATTACAAACGTAACCGCTATACCCATACCTGCGGCTGTTTCTATCTTCTTCGATACACCAAGGAACGGGCATATACCCATA
>SVKG01000074.1 GCA_015068565.1 Oscillospiraceae bacterium
TACTATTTTGATACTAAAAAATTAAACAAAGCAAAAGAATATGGAGATGTGAGAGAAAAAATTTGAATATTTCCATAAAATACTAAACAAATTTGTTTAGTGTTAGAAAAACTTTGCCGAGTGGGAGTGAGTTTCGCAAGAAATAATCATATAATAACTTTTGATTTGATAAATTCCAAACTCCAAAATTTGAAAAGCAGACGGATTGCCGTCTGCTTTTTTAATGCAAAAAGCAAAAACGGGATATTGCTTGAAGACGGCGGATTTGGTATAATTACAATGATGGAATATTGTTTGTAAATAATTTTTTAGGAGTTGATTTTATATGAAAGACATCTTTAAGAAAGGGCTCCTGTCAATGCTTTGCGTTGGTGCGGTTTTGTACTCCACCGTCGTGTTTGCAGGTCCTGCAAAGCCCGAACTTTTTGAGCACACCCAGCCTGACGGCGGCGTGATAACTGCCCGTCTTTGGGGTGATGAGTTCTACAACTTCATCGGTGACGAAGAGGGTTATCTGCTCACAGAGACTGATGACGGGGCACTTGCTTATGTTACCGAGAATGATGCCAACGAATTGGTTGTGGCATCTCCCTCCAAAAGTGGCAGACCTGCCGATGCGGTTAAAGGTTTTGATTTAAGACCTGACATCCCCGCCCATTTTGGGATTGAGGAGGAGCAGGATGAAGAGGAGGAAATTGAAGAACCGGCGATTATGTTTGCCGCCTCCGCGCAAGAAGGCACAATGAGAGAGCAGAAACTCCTTATTGTAGTTCCTGACTACAACGACTTCCAGATGAAGACGGATATATGGACGGCAGACGTTTTTAATAGAACATTTTTCTCGCAGAGCAGCGATGTTTATAGTGTTGCTAATTATTACAAAGAGGTCTCCGGTGACAGAGTAACCTTTGTCCCTGCCTTCACATCTTCGGATATTGATTCTACTGCAAAGGGTACCAATGCAATTATTGATGCTGACTTAACCGACACTTACGGAGTATATACTAATGGTGTTATAAGAGTCAAACTTGACAAAAACCATATTGACAAATCCAATATATCTACGGGTGAATCAAATGCTGAGGCAAAGAAGATTCTTACAGAACTTGACCAATATGTCGATTTTTCCGTGCTTTCCGGCGGTAAGGCAACTATGTCAAACAGTGACTTTTCAATCCTTTTGCTTTTGCCCGGTTATGAAAAATCCGGCACTTCTTCCTCTCCCGGTGTATGGGCACACAAGACTTGGTTGAGTTCCGGTTATGCTACAACTCTTGACGGTGTTAAACTTTGTACCAGCGGTTCGGGTTATTTGATGGTTGGTTCGCTTGATGTTAACAGCAGTAAAAACACCCCTAGTAAGGCGGGTGTTTTCTGCCACGAACTTGGTCACCTTGTGTTTGGCCTTCCCGACTTGTATGCCACAGACGGCGGAACTGATTATAGCGGACTTGAGTCCCTCAGTCTTATGAACGCCGGCAGTTGGGGTGCATATACAGGTTATATCGGGGGTACTCATCCTGCCCACCTCGATGCCTGGTGTAAGTACCACCTGGGTTGGTATGATGAAGAAGACCTTTTGGAGGTTGACGAATCCCATGTGGGCGAATATGAACTTGTAAACTGGCTCTCTGATAAAGATGGCTATAAAATGATAAAGATTAACTCCACCAAGGACGATGAGTATTATCTCCTTGAGAACAGAAGATTTTTAAGTTTCGACAAAGGTATCAGATATAAGTTCACCGCTACCGGCGTAGCTGCATACCGGATAGATAAGAAGCGTACCACAAGCGCATATATATCCGGAAACAATATCAATAACGGCTCTGACCCGGGTGTTAAGGTAATGCACAGCGGTAAGGGTCTCACTGATTTTTATACCTCAACAAAACCTATGTGGTACACGGGAAATAACAGAATAACTTCCTTCGGTAAGGCTACTTTCCCCAATAACGTTCTTAACACTCCCGTCTACTATACTGACCCCATTGATGAGAAGGAATATCTCATTGCAGAAGATAGCGGAGTAGGTTTCAGTGTACATTCGCCGTCACAGGAGGTTATGAAGGTTAAACTTGGTATGAACGATGTTGACTCACAGGTTTATACATCATCAGGTAGCACCAAGATGTATTTATTCAATAACACTGACGGTCCTATAAGCACTGTTCCCTTCCTTGCCGAGTACAATGGTAATTCTATGAACAACCTTCTTAAATATGACCGTATTACTGTTGACGGTAAGGGTTACGGAGCAACATCGGATCAGACACTTACTGTTGACACAGCGACATATAAATACAAGAACTTCACATTGGATTTTCCCAAGTTCACTCCTTATTTCACTGACTATGTGCCTCCTGTACCTCAGGAAAAAGTGTACCGTCTCGCTGTCGATGCTGATAATGACGCCCGTGATGGCGCATACGATGGTATGAGAGTCAAAGAGGGTTCTTATGTACTGTTTAATGTGTTAAACGGTTACACATACTTAAATAATGGTTACCTTGCTGAGAGCACTACCGCACCTAAAAAACTTGTTGCACTTAAAATCGGCAGAGGCACCAATAAATTCACCGCCGCAAATGACAAAGAAACTCTGGATGGTGACACAATAATCGGTATCCCCACAGGCGGCACCAAGAATGCGGTTACTTCCGATTACCTTACTGATGTTACCGCTACATCGGGTATTGCGGATACCGACCATGCTACGATATATAATGTAAACACCGGAGCCAGCATGATTGTGGACGCGTCAACCGCCTTCACTACCGGCGGCGCAGACTATATCAAGTTCAGCGGGGATGTGTACTACACCTTATCCAACAAGAAGATTAACGGTTCTACCGGCTATTGTGCTATCTTTGCTGTAGAAGGTTCGTCCAAGAAATATATTTCTATATTCGATGACGGCTCCATTGGTGTCGGTGCATCAGGCACATATGCCAAGACAGGTATCATTCTTTCTCCCGATACATGGCATCATGTTGAAATCTGTTCTGACTCCACAGGTAAGAGTCTGGATGTATATATCAATGGAGTACTTGCAATCAAGGGTTACACCGGTGCAGGTACCTTCACCAAGGGCTTTAAGGTTCATACCGGACTGGTTAATAGTCAGATTTATTACAGCAATCTCAACTATACCCTCCATATTCCCGGAACTGACGACGAAGAGGAAGACACGGGCATGAAGTTTGCACTCAATACCACTGGCGGACTTGCCAATATGACAAGCGGTGAAAACGCTGTTGTAGGCAGCAAGGTTGAGTTTTCAAAGCCCCGTATTTCCCAGGGTAACACTGTTAAATACTTCAATAACGGCATAGATATTACCGACACCGTAGAAGAAGGCAATGGTATAGTTAGTATAACTGTTGCCAATAAGGGTGATAACAAGATTAAAGCCGTTAATTACAATGGTAACGAGGTTGTAGAAGAATCCGAAGAAATCAATGTAGTCGGTATTACTGTTACCGGCTCCGGCACAAACGGCGGTACCGATACAATCTGGCCGCCCGATACAAAGTATGCCGCATATCTTGAAGAAGGTGCAGAGGCAACCGAGGAGGAAATTGCTATTGCCAAAAAACTCTGGGGCGTAGTTGACGGAGTTGCCACACGCAAACCTGCCCGGGGAACAGGCACTGCTACGGCTGGGTACAGTGTTAACCTTGAAACTTCGGATTATCTTTATCTGAGGACGAATATATTTATCAATGACGAATTGGCTTCGGACACCCCATGGTTCTCACGTTGGGAGGGTAATTATATAAGAATCAATGGCAACAATAACCGTATTCTTATAAATACTGCCACCGACACAGGGGTAACCGTCCAGGCAAATGAATGGCAGAAAATAGAAATATATGCCGATGGTACAAATATGGATATTTACATCAACGGCGTACTTAAAGGTAAGAAGTGTGCACCTCTTTCAATGACATCTGTAAGGATGTGGTTGGGTAGTTCCTCTGCTGATGCAGAGCCGAACCTTTATATCGACAGACTTGATTACCTGAGAGGAAACAGAAATATAGAACAGTAAATATTAAAAGATGCTCTTAATAAAGAGCATCTTTTTTGTTGAGCGCAATCTTAAAAAATCCGTATTCTAATCCTTACGATACCTTCATATATTTAGAGTAGAAATAATTTTCCGGAAGGAGAATACAGGGTGAAAGATTACATAACAGAGCGTGTTATTCTACTTGCTGAATATATGATAGAGTACAGAGCCACCGTGAGGCAGACCGCCGGTCACTTTGGTATATCAAAGTCCACAGTACATACAGTGAGAGCAACATAGAAAATTTTTATATCGAAGTGACGTAACCGTGCGCTTTTTAGGGATTTTACAAATTTTAAAATCTTTCGAATAGGTCTGTATAAAAATCAAAAACTCAAAAATCCTGAAAACCGCTTAAATAGCGGCTTTCAGGATTTTTTATGTTTCAGTCTATCTCTTTCTGTATTAAAATTTCAAGATGTAATTGAAACAGTTTTTGTGTACAAATTGACAAACCAATTAGGATATTGATATACATAGAATTTATTCAAAATCGAAAGAGCTTCAAGTTTGAACAAGGATTAAATGCTTTGGTCTGTGCACCCCTTCATTTACCCTAAGGCTTTGATATAATTCCTCAATTGTAAAATGAAACGCAATACCTGTTTATGTTGGTTATAATTTTAAGTGTATAAATTATAGATGCAGGCAAGTGTTGCGTTTAGTTTTGTAAAAAACTCACCGTCAAAACGCTAAATTTTCTCAAAACCATTGAAAATTATGACTAATTATGCTATAATATGATATATTTGGAGAGTTATTCGGGTAGGTGCTATGGTGGAAAACGTAAGTGTATTAAAAGTTAAGACGATGGGCTTTCAGGATCAGATAAAATTTGTTCGTATGCATCTGCAGCTCAGTCAGGAAGATCTTGCAAGACAAATGGGTATTTCCTTTGCAACTGTAAGCAGATGGGAGCGAGAAAACAGAAAGCCA